>CAMGJS010000061.1 GCA_946056455.1 uncultured Clostridia bacterium
CAGGCCTTGCAATTTCCGAGAAAATGCGTTCACAGATCGCAGGTCTTAATCAGGCATCAACAAACTCTCAGGACGGTATCTCAATGGTACAGACCTTTGAAGGCGCTCTTCAGGAAACAGACTCTATCCTTCAGAGAATGAAGAAGCTCGCAGTTCAGTCAGCTAACGGCACATACGATGAGAAGGTTGACCGTGCGGCTATCGAGCTCGAATATCAGCAGCTCTGCGACGAAATCGACGACATCGCCAACACAGACTTCAACGGCGTTGTAGTTCTTTCAAACGACAATAATCTCACAGCTGACCAGAAAAAAATTCTCACGGTTACAAACTCTGTTTCACTCCAGGCAGGCGCAAGAACAGCTGACCTTAAAGTATTTGATTTCAAATACACATCAACAGGTATCGGCACTCTTGACAGCAACCTTGACTGCACATCGGCAGGTCTCGGACTCGACCAGCTCTCTCTCAAAACACAGACAGAGGCTAACGAAGCTATCGACTACATCGACCACGCTCTCAACAAGGTTTCAATGATCCGTGCAACATTCGGTTCTATCCAGAACAGACTTGAACACAAGATTTCTAACCTCGATGTTTCGGCTGAAAACATGCAGGCTTCTGAATCTCGTATTCGTGATACCGATATGCCTAAGGAAATGATGAGCTTCACAAAGAACCAGATTCTCTCTCAGGCATCTCAGGCAATGCTCGCTCAGGCAAATTCACTTCCTCAGGGCGTTCTCTCACTTCTCCAGTAAGAGATTATCAGAAAACCGAAAAAACCGCTCCAAACGGAGCGGTTTTTTTATTTGTCATAACATTCAGTCGCCAAAGCAGATACCTATTGACTTTGCGGTAACAACAAGCTGATGGTCGGGGGTAACAAGCTTTTTCTTGCCTGCAATGTCCTCTAATTTATTCGAGCCTATCTTGCCGTCTATGAGTGCAACAGTTCTGCCGAAGTTTTCCTCCGCAACAAGCTTTGCGGCGTGACAGCCGAACTTTGTAGCGAGTATCCTGTCATAAGCCGACGGACTTCCTCCACGGAGCATATGTCCGGGGACGCAACAACGGGTTTCAATTCCCGTAGCCTTGCCTATCTGCTCGGCAATTCTCGTTGTAGCAGAGGTAATGCCCTCTTCGGCTCTTTTTGCGGCACGCTCTTTCTTTTTAAGCTTTGCCTCATCCTTGTCGATACAACCTTCCGCAACAGCGATGATAGAGAAGTTCTTGCCCTGTTTTGCGCGGTTTTCCATAGCCTCTGTCAGCTTGTCTATGTCGTATGGGAATTCGGGGAGCACAATAGCGTCTGCACCGCCTGCTATTCCTGCGCTTAAAGCAAGCCAACCCGCTTTGTTGCCCATTATTTCAACAACCATAATTCTTCCGTGGGAGCAGGCTGTGGTGTGAAGTCTGTCTATTACATCTGTTGCAATGTCAACAGCGGTGTGATATCCGAATGTGACATCCGTTCCCCAGAGGTCGTTGTCAATAGTTTTCGGAAGCCCTATTACATTCAACCCCTCGTTTGACAAAAGATTAGCCGTCTTGTGAGTGCCGTTTCCGCCAAGAGTTAAAAGGCAGTCAAGACCTAATTTCTTGTAGGTGTCCTTCATATTCTTTATTTTATCGACATTATCCTCTTCGATAACGCTCATCATTTTATAGGGAGTTCTCGATGTTCCGAGAATAGTTCCACCTCTTGTGAGGATACCCGAAAACTCGCTCCTGTCCATCTTTCTTGCTTCTCCTCGGATAAGTCCGCCGTAGCCGTCCGCTATGCCTATAATTTCAAGCTTGTCCTCGCCGAACTGCTCATAGCACGCCTTTGCGACAGCTCTTATAGTGGCGTTAAGTCCGGGGCAGTCCCCTCCGCTTGTAAGAATACCGATTTTTCTTTTCATACTTGTATCCTCCGTTCTTTTTTGTTAAAATAATTATACAATCGTGTGCCGTATCTGTCAAGAAAAATATATGAGCCTTAATTTTCATTTTTTTCACAAAGGCAACACAAAAATGTGTTAAAATACCACTGAAAACAATATTAAATACGAAAGGGCTGGTCTTATGAGCAGAATACTTGTTTGCGATGATGAAAAGAATATCCGCAATGTTGTGAGGGAATACGCCGAGTTTGAGGGGTACGAGGTCGTTGAAGCCGAGGACGGTATGGCGGCTGTCGATGTATGCCGCAGAGAAAGCTTCGACCTTATCGTTATGGATGTTATGATGCCCCGACTTGACGGCTTTTCCGCCTGCAAGGAAATCAACAAGATAAAACCCACTCCCGTTATTATGCTTTCGGCGCGCGGTGAAGAATACGACAAGCTTTTCGGCTTTGAGATAGGTGCTGTCGATTATGTTGTCAAGCCCTTTTCACCGAAGGAGCTTATGGCGAGAATAAAAATCGCAATAAACAGAGGTGTAGCGCAAGAAAACGCCCCGTCCGAGCGTCTTAAATTCGAGGGACTTGAAATCAATATCGCAGGAAGAGAAGTAATAGTCGACGGCGAAAAGGTCTCTCTTACTCCTAAAGAGTACGACCTGCTTTTCTATCTTGCTGAAAACAAGAACATCGCCCTCTCCCGTGAAAAACTGCTTGAAAAGGTATGGGGCTTTGACTTTTTCGGCGACGACCGAACAGTTGACACCCATATAAAAATGCTTCGAAACAGCCTTGGACCATACAGAAAATTTATCGTAACTTTGCGCGGAATGGGGTATAAATTTGAAGCATAACGATGAAAACAAGCCAAAAATAACATTTGTCAAAAGCCTACGCTACACTATATGGATGTACTTTGTGCTCTTTATTTTTATAGTAATCGTGCTTATGTGGTTCTTTCAGCTTGTCGCTTTACCCGTCACCTATCAGAATATGAAGATAAGAGATATAAAGCGAGTAGGCAAGCTGATTTCAACACAGATAGCCGAGGAAAATTACAGAGAGCTCTTTGACAAGGCGGCTTATGACAACAATATGTGCATAAAGATAACCGATTATTTCGGCAACGATTTCTATTCAATAGATATTCTTGCGGGAAGCGGTGCAATATCTCAGAAAAACGACGCCACTATGCAGACCTACCGCGACCTTATAATGTCAAGCGAAAACGGTATCATTCAGGTTGTTGTCAAGAACGAGCGTTTCAACACCACTACGCTCCTTTACGGCAGGTTGATAGGAACAAAAGACGACCCCATAGGCTTTCTGTTCCTGAATACTTCTCTGGACCCTCTTAACTCCACGATTTCAATTCTCCAGAGGCACCTTTTTTATATCACGATAATTCTTCTCATTTTCGGACTTATTCTCTCATTCTTTATGGCAAAGCATATATCCCGCCCTATTGACAATATCACAAAATCGGCAAAAAGTCTTGCCGAGGGCGACTATAATGTCCGCTTTGACGGAACGGGCTACTACGAGTCCGAAAAGCTTGCCTCCGCTTTGAACTTCGCCTCAACGGAAATTTCAAAGGTAGATAATTTAAGGCGCGACCTTATGGCGAATATCTCCCACGACCTTCGCACACCGCTCACAATGGTGAAAGCCTATGCCGAGATGATACGGGACCTTTCGGGCGATAACCCACAAAAGCGTGAGGAGCACCTCAACATAATCATTGACGAAAGCGACCGCCTTTCCGCCCTTGTAAACGATATTTTAGACCTTTCAAAGATAGAAAGCGGAAACTCCGCTTTAAACATCACCGAATTTGAAATAGGCGAAAAGCTTGACGAGATTTTGCAAAGATACACACTTTTCAAAGAACAGAAAGGCTACACCTTTACTCTTATCAAGGACGAGCCTGTGACAGTCAAGGCGGACGAGATAAAGATAGAGCAGGTGCTTTATAATCTCATCAACAACGCAATAAACTATTCGGGCGACAGCCGTGAGATAACAATTCGTCAGATAAATTCAAAAAAATCGGTGAGAATAGAAATTTCCGACAAAGGCGACGGTATCCCCTCGGAGCTTTTACCCCTTATCTTCGACCGCTACTACCGCGCCGAAAAATCGGGCAGAGATATTATAGGAACAGGTCTTGGACTTTCTATCGTAAAAAGTATTCTCAAAAAACATTCCTTCCCCTTCGGTGTTCAGTCCGAGCTTGGCAACGGCAGTACCTTCTGGTTTGAGATAGTTTTGTGATTTCGCTTTCTTTTCGCTTTGGTTTCACAGAATTATCACAAAGAAAAAATATAATAAGGGTGTACTAAGGTACAGGATACAAACGGAAGCGGTCATCGCTGTCCCCCCTTGACAGCAGCCCCTCTTGACCGTATCTATTGTCTGCAAACCCCGGCAGTTAACAGTTTTTTCTCCGTTTAATCTTATCTTTCTCCATATCATAATGAATATTCCCGTCACTTTTTAAAGTGGCGGGAGTTTCGTTTAGCTGTCTTTTTTCTTGTCAAACCTTGCTATAAGAAACTTTGTTGTGATGCCTTCTTCGGTGAACATCTTTTCGTGCTCTGTTTCAATGTTGCCCTCAAAGCCAGAATTGTGCAGGTCCTCTGTAATATATGTTATGGTGAACCCACATTCCTCAAAATATCTCACTGACGAACGGAAAAGATAGTCGCTGTCGGTCTTAAAGCGTATTTCTCCCCCGTCTTTTAAAAAGGTCTTGTATTTTTCAAGCTGTCGTGGGTGAGTGAGCCTTCTTTTGTGGTGCTTTCCCTTTGGCCAGGGGTTGCAGAAGTTTATATAAATCCTGTCAACAACATCTTCGGGAGCAAAAACATCGTCAATACGCTCAACATTACATATAAGCACCTTTACATTATCAATGGGAATGTTCCTTTCAGCGTATTCTCTTTCGATATTTCTTTTTGCAAGCCCTAACATATCGCTGATAGCGTCAATGGCAATAAAATTTATATCTCTGTTTTCGGGCGCAAGCTTTGAGATAAATCCGCCCTTTCCGCAACCGAGTTCAAGCATCAGAGGTTTATTATTTCCAAAATATTCGTGCCACTTGCCCTTATTATCCTTGGGCGACTGAACGCAGAACTCACATTCTGCAAGCTCAGGTCTCGCCCAGGGTTTTATCCTCATTCTCATAAAAAAATTACTCCTTAAAAAGCTTTTTCAAAGGATATTTTACCACAACACAAAACAAATTTCAACCTTATGATATTGACTATTAAAATGAATGTGATATAATTATTTTTATACCTTTGTTTCTTTGGGAGGAAATAAAATGGATAAAATCTCATTTTTGGGAACAGAATGGTCTGTCTATCAGATGTTCTGTTACTTTGTCATCTACTCAATAATAGGCTGGGTAGTTGAGGTCATCTATATGACGCTTGAAACGGGCGAATTTGACAACCGTGGTTTTTTAAACGGCCCTTTGTGCCCTATTTACGGCTTTGGTGTGGTTTTCATTCTCATCGCCCTGACTCCTATTAAAGAAAGCGCAATTCTTCTTTATATCGGCTCGGTGATACTTTGCACCTCGTGGGAATTTTTGATAGGCTTTCTGCTTGAAAAGATTTTTCACAACACCTGGTGGGACTACTCCCACGAAAAATTCAACCTTAAAGGCTATATCTGCCTTAAAAATTCGCTTTTATGGGGAGTCGGCTGTCTTATCGTAATGAGAATAGTTCACCCCGCGATAGAAAAATTTATTGACATTATCCCCGTTAAAATCGGGCTTCCTGTTGCGTGGGGAGTTTTCGTCTATATTCTTGCGGACCTCGGCTTATCTCTTGCCGTTATCATAAACCTCAACAACAGACTTCAACAGCTTGACGAACTTCGCAGAAGGTTCCGTGTAGCGTCGGACGCTATCGGAGAAAACCTTTCCGAAGAAGTTCTGGAGCTTAAATCAAAATACGACAGACTTGCCGAAAAGACAACTATCTGGCAGGAGCGTGTCCTGAGAGCCTTTCCGCAGATGCGTTCACACGAATACAACATCGTTCTTTCGGAGCTTCGTGAAAAGCTTGATATAAGAAATAAGCTGAAAAAAAGAAAAAAATAAAAAATTTGAAAAAAGGTATTGACAATATATATTTTTGGTGATATAATGATAAAGCCGTCGGAAATGACGGCGAGTTCGCAGGGGTGGCGGAATAGGCAGACGCGCAAGCTTGAGGTGCTTGTGAGAGCAATCTTGTGTGGGTTCAAGTCCCATCTCCTGCACCATAACGGCACGGTACTTTGTATCGTGCCGTTTGTTGTATATATAAATACGGGGTAAAGAT
>CAMGJS010000062.1 GCA_946056455.1 uncultured Clostridia bacterium
GGTTGTTTTCGCACGCGCCGAAAATTTTGAGGAAAGTTCCGTTGCCCTGTCGTCTTATCGTGGGGACGGGTATTTTTTTCTTTCCGCAAAGATACTGTCCCGTGAGGGATTTTTCGCACTTTTCAATTTCTTCAATCGGTCCTGCGCAGACAATCTCTCCGCCGTGAACACCTGCCCCCGGACCTACATCGACAATATAATCCGCCGCGCGCATAGTGTCCTCGTCGTGCTCGACAACGATAACTGTATTTCCTCCGTCACGGAGCTTTTTCAAGGTATCGATAAGCTTGTCGTTGTCCCTCTGGTGCAGACCTATGCTCGGCTCGTCAAGAATATAAAGCACACCCACAAGCGCCGAGCCTATCTGCGTTGCAAGTCTGATACGCTGGCTCTCTCCGCCCGAAAGCGTACCAGATGAGCGCGAAAGAGTGAGATAATCAAGTCCGACATTTTCAAGAAAGCCCAGCCTTGCGTTTATCTCCTTGATAATTCTTTCGCCTATCATCTGCTCTTTTTTTGTCAGTTTGAGATTTTTGAAAAAGTCAAGCATAGACTTTACCGACATATCGCAAAGTCGCATAATGTCCGCTCCGCCGACAGTAACGGCAAGGCTTTCTCTTTTAAGTCTTTTTCCTCCGCAACATCTGCACTTTTCCTCGCTCATAACGGTAGCAATATCCTCTTTCGAGTATTCGCTGGTGCTTTCTCTGTATCTTCTTTCAAGGTTGTTGATAACTCCCTCAAAATCGGAAAAATATGTGCTGTTGCTGTAATCTGTCGTGCGGTGAAGTTCAAGCTTTTCTCCCTTTGTACCATAAAGAAAAATGTCAAGCACTTCGGGCGGAAGATTTTTCACGGGCTCGTCAAGAGATACCCCGTATTTTTCCGCAATAGCTTTATAATATGTCATAGCGATACTGCTCTCGTCAGCAACATTCCAGCCCGACGCTTTTATCGCTCCCTCTCTTATGGAAAGGTCCTTATTGGGAACAACAAGGTCGGGGTCCACTTTCTGAAAAACACCGAGCCCCATACATTCGGGGCAGGCTCCGAACGGGTTATTGAACGAGAACATTCTCGGCGAAAGTTCTTCGATAGAGATATTATGTTCGGGGCAGGCATAGTTCTGCGAAAAGAGCAGTTCGCCCTCTCCGATAATATCAACAACAGCCGTTCCGCCCGAAATATTCATAACGGTTTCAAGGCTGTCGGCAAGACGGGTTTCAATTCCCTCTTTTACAACAAGTCTGTCAACAACGATTTCAATGCTGTGCTTTTTGTTCTTTTCAAGCTTTATTTCTTCCGAAAGGTCATACATATTTCCGTCGGCGCGCACTCTTACATATCCCGATTTTCTTGCTCGTTCAAGCTCTTTTGTATGCTCTCCCTTTCTGCCCTTTACTATGGGAGCGAGAAGCTGAAGTTTTGTTCCCTCGGGGTAGCACATTATTCTGTCGACAATCTGGTCAACGGTCTGCTGTTTTATTTCTCTTCCGCATTCGGGACAATGGGGTATGCCGATGCGCGCATAGAGAAGTCTTAAATAGTCGTAAATTTCCGTCACCGTTCCGACAGTTGAACGAGGGTTTTTCGAGGTCGTTTTCTGGTCTATGGATATAGCGGGAGAAAGCCCCTCAATGCTGTCCACATCGGGCTTTTCCATCTGTCCCAGAAACATTCTTGCGTATGAAGAAAGGCTCTCCACATATCTTCGCTGACCGTCGGCATAAATGGTATCAAAGGCAAGGGACGACTTTCCCGAACCCGACACGCCCGTCATAACAACAAGGCTGTCGCGCGGAATGTCAAGATTTATGTTTTTAAGGTTATGCTCTCTTGCTCCCCTTATTATGATTTTATTTTCTCTCATTTTTTCTTCCTCTTTTTATGAACTTATTTCTTGCCCTTCGGCTCGCCTTTAAGCTCGGCAATTTTATCTCTAAGGAAAGCAGCGTGTTCAAATTCAAGCAGCTTTGCCGCCTCCTTCATCTGCTCGGTGAGAGTTTTTATGAGGCTTTCCTTTTCCTTTGAAGAAAGGTGTCGCCTGACTTCTTTCTCGGTTTCCTCCTTGCCCGTTATCTCAATAACATCTCTTATATCCTTGACGATAGTCTTAGGGACAATGTTATGCTCCTTGTTATAGGCAAGCTGAATTTCTCTTCTTCGCTCTGTTTCCGTGATAGCGTTTTCCATAGACCTTGTAACGCTGTCGGCGTACATTATCACCTTGCCTTCTGCGTTTCTTGCCGCTCTGCCTATTGTCTGAATAAGCGAACTTTCCGACCGCAAAAAGCCTTCCTTGTCCGCGTCAAGAATAGCGACAAGCGAAACCTCGGGCAAGTCAAGTCCCTCTCTCAAAAGGTTTATTCCCACAAGAACATCAAACTTGCCAAGCCTTAGATCCCTGATAATTTCCATACGCTCGATGGTGTCTATGTCAAAGTGCATATACCGCACCTTTATGTCAAGCTTTTCAAGGAATGCGGTAAGATCCTCCGCCATTTTTTTGGTGAGCGTTGTGATAAGCACTCTTTCGTGCTTTTCAACTCTCATATTTATCTCGGATACAAGGTCGTCTATCTGTCCCTCTGTGGGCTTGACTATAATTTCAGGATCCACAAGTCCCGTCGGTCTTATAACCTGCTCTACTATCTGCGCCGATTTTTCCTTTTCAAGCTCGCCTGGGGTAGCGCTGACGAATATCGCCTGATTGATATGGTCATAAAACTCGTCAAAGTTGAGCGGTCTGTTGTCATAAGCCGAGGGAAGTCTGAAACCATAGTCGATAAGTGTGGTCTTTCTTCCTCTGTCCCCTCCCCACATTCCTCTCACCTGCGGAAGCGTCACATGACTTTCATCGACGATAAGAAGAAAATCCTCGGGGAAGTGGTCTAAAAGACAATAGGGCGTACTGCCCGCAGGTCTGCCCGAAAGTATTCTTGAATAGTTTTCTATTCCTTTACAGAAGCCTATCTCTTCAAGCATTTCAATGTCGTACTTTGTGCGCTGTTCTATTCTCTGCGCCTCGATGAGCTTTCCCTCGTCCTGAAAGAATTTTACACGCTCTCTCATTTCCGTTTCAATTTCTTCAACGGCGCGATGCATCTTCGCTCTGTCAACGATATAGTGGCTTGCGGGATAAATCGCAACATGTTGCAGGGTGTTTATGACCTTTCCCGTTAAAACATGAATTTCCGATATTCTGTCAATCTCGTCACCGAAGAATTCAACCCTTATTGCGTTTTCTGCGGAGCCTGCGGGGAATATCTCTACAACATCTCCCCTTACCCTGAACTTGTTTCTCACAAAGTTGACATCGTTTCTTTCATACTGGTCCTCCACAAGCTTTGCAAGAAGTTCATCTCTTGACATCTGCATACCTTTTCTGAGAGATATTACCATATGACGATAATCCTCGGGACTTCCGAGAGAATAGATACACGAAACCGACGCAACGATTATAACATCTCGCCTTTCGGCAACGGCAAGGGTAGCAGAGTGCCTCAGCTTATCAATCTCGTCATTTATCGCGCTGTCCTTTTCAATATAGCTGTCGGTAGAGGGAATGTACGCTTCGGGCTGATAGTAGTCGTAATACGAGACAAAATACTCAACCGAATTGTTGGGGAAAAATTCCTTGAACTCGGAGCAAAGCTGAGCCGCAAGAATTTTGTTGTGCGCAAGGACAAGCGTGGGCTTATTTACCCTTGCTATTACATTCGCCATGGTAAAGGTCTTGCCCGAACCCGTAACGCCCAGCAAGGTCTGTTCCTTCATTCCGCTGTTTATTCCGTCAACAAGTCTGTCTATCGCCTGCGGTTGGTCTCCGCTGGGTTTATACGGTGAAACAAGCTCAAATTTGTCCATAAATGCACCTCTATTCCATAAACGAAAAATGTCCGTTCTCATACATCGAATAAGCGTCCTTACCCGAACAGATTATGTGGTCGAGAAGATATATCCCCACCCCCGAAAGTCCCCTATATATCTTTGTCGTTGCGGCAATATCCTCGGGTGACGGTCTTGCCTCTCCGTTGGGATGATTATGCGCCATGACAACGCTTTCGGAATTATCCGAAAAGCAGACCTCCACAATCTTTCTTATATTCACGGGGGTAATGCTCAGTCCTCCCCTTGAAACAACATGGTTGCCTATAACATTCAACTTGTCGTCAAGGGTGACAAGGTGAATTTCTTCTTCGCGCGTTCCGATAAAATCCTTGACAAAATATTCTCTCAGCTTGTCTGTTGTGTCAAGCTCGGTGAACTTTTCGTCCTGCACTTCGTATATCTTTAAAAGAGAAACCATCATTTTAAGAAAAGTCACACCGTTTGAGCCTAAACCCTTTATCTTTTCAAGCTCCTCCGCTTTTGCGTCAAGCACTCCCCTTACGCTACCGAATCTGTCGATAAGAGCGTGGGCGATTTCGTTGGTATTTCCTCTCGGTATGGCGTAAAACAAAAGAAGCTCGATAATTTCGTGTTCTTCAAAGGTCGAAAGACCGTTTGTCAGAAATTTATTTCTCAGCCTTTCACGGTGACCTTCGTGCGGTGAACGCTCCGCCATAACCATTCCTCCCTTTACAGAACATATATTCTATTATACCACATATTTTATATAAAGTAAAGATTTTTTGCATATCCTTATTGAAAAAATCATTGCGATACTGTAAAATGTTAACCGAAAGGGTGAAAAGCTTGAGGGAATTTAAAATAAATAAAAACGACAGCGGTCAGCGCGTTGACAAGTTTATAGAAAAGGCGGTAAAAAATCTGCCGAAAAGTCTTTTGTATAAATATATAAGAACAAAGCGTATAAAGCTTAACGGAAAAAGATGTGAAATCTCAACAAGGCTTGAAGAAAACGACATTTTACAGCTTTACATCAACGATGAATTTTTTGAAAACGGCAGTACAGAGCAGGATTTTCTCTCAGTTTCCTCAAAGATAGATATAGTCTATGAGGACGAAAATATACTGCTTGTCAACAAAAAATGCGGAGAAGTCGTTCACGAGGACGATGACAATTCGACTGACACTCTTATAAACCGAATAAAGCACTATCTTTATGAAAAAGGCGAATACAATCCCGAAAACGAAAATTCCTTTGCCCCGGCACTCTGCAACAGACTTGACCGCAACACCGAGGGCATTGTCATATCGGCAAAAAACGCAGAGGCGCTACGCATTTTAAATCAGAAAGTCAAGGACAGAGAGCTGAAAAAAGAGTACCTCTGCGTGACTATTGCTCCTCCGCCGAAAAAAAGCGACATCGCAACAGCGTATCTTAAAAAGGACGAAAAAAACAACAAGGTTTTTATCAGCGACAAAAAAACTCCCGACAACAAAACTATTGTCACAAAATATGAGCTTCTTGAACAGAGAGGAAATCTTTGCCTTTTAAACATAGAACTTATCACGGGCAGAACCCATCAGATAAGGGCACATATGGCATATCTGGGCGCTCCGCTTTTAGGCGACGGAAAATACGGGATAAACAAGGTGAACCGTGAATATTCTGTAAAGACGCAGGCATTGTGCGCTTATAAGCTGACATTCGATTTTAAGACCGACGGCGGTATATTATCATATCTTGACAAAAAAACCTTTCGGGTTGACAATGTATGGTTTTTGAAGAAATTTTTCGGTAAATAAGTCGGATAATCACAAAATATCAAAAAAATATTAAAAAACTATTGATTTTTTGTCGGTTTTGCTGTATAATATGTATGGGCTTATTTTTGCAAAGTAAAACGGAATATAATCAGGAGGCACTTGTATGAGAGGCGATTTACACTGTCACACCACTTTATCCGACGGTTCTTTGGGCATTGAAGATATCATTATGCAGGCAAAGAGAACAGGCATTGATATCATTTCTCTTACCGACCACGACACTATGGCAAGCTTTTCGAGAGCTCCCGTTCTCGGTGAACGCTACGGCGTTAAGGTAATACCCGGAGTTGAGCTTTCGACCTGGGATAAAAAAAGACAGAGTAAGGTTCATATTCTCTGCTATGCTCCGCAGAAGCCCGACCGTCTTGAAGGGCTCTGCCTTAAATCCTGCGATATAAGACGCGATTGCGCAAAGCAGATGGTTGAAAATGTTATGAAACGCTACCCCATAACCGTCGAGAGCGTTACAAAATACGCAACGGGCAGTAAGAGTATCTTCAAACAGCACATTATGCGCGCGCTCATTG
>CAMGJS010000063.1 GCA_946056455.1 uncultured Clostridia bacterium
ACAAGGTCTATCACCTTGCCCTTTGGGTTTATCTCTTCTTCCTTTGCGTCAACTCTTTCGTCTGTCGAAAAAAGGTCGCCCTTTTCAATAGCGTTCTTTTCGTGTCTGAGCATAGGACCATAATCCGCTTTCATCACCACAATCATCACTACGAAAAAGAGTGTGAGCAGTGAGTAGAAGTTATATGGTATAGCTCTTATGAAAAGCTCAATGCCCGACATTCCCGTTCCGTCGGCATAGCTTGAAACAGCCGCCGCCCACGAGCTTACGGGAGCAATCATACATATAGGTGCCGCAGTAGCGTCAATGATATAGGAAAGCTTTGCGCGCGATACTTTATGAGCGTCCGCAACGGGAAGCATAACCGAGCCTACCGTCAGACAGTTGAAATAGTCGTCTATGAAGATAAGCACTCCGAGCGCTAAGGTAGCAAGCTGAGCGCCCACTCTTGTCTTTATGTGCTTTGCCGCCCATCTTCCGAAAGCGGCGCTTCCGCCTGCCTTATTGATAAGCGCAACAACAATTCCCAGAATTACAAGGAACATAAAAATGCCTGCCTGTCCCGAAACGGCTGTGATAAATCCGTCCGACACAACATGGTCGACAGCCGCAGTGAACGAGCCGCCACAGGCGAAAATTCCACCTACAACAATTCCCGTAAAGAGTGAGGAATAAACCTCTTTTGTGATAAGCGCAAGAACGATTGCAACAATGGGAGGAAAGAGCGCCCAGGCTGTCGCAAAGGTATCGTTCCCCGACAATGAAACGATAATTGCCGTTACTATTGAAGCAAAAGCAACAATAAGAGCAATTATATTGCTGACTGTTTTTTTGTTCATAACAAAAATCCCCTTATTAAAGTTATAAATACAGTATAAGGCTTTTACACGATTTTTGTCAAGATAAATATTTTTCTGTCGCAAATTTTCTGAAATTTTTTCTCTGCACAAGACAGAGAGGTCAGAAACGATAAAAGGGTATCGTTTCCACGATACCCTTTTAAATCAAGTTCTGAGAACATTCTCGATTTTAGAAGAAATTCCCGAAACAGTTCCTATCTTGGAATTTATCGCCTCGCCCGTTTTGCCCGTTTCGGCAATAGCGTCTTTAAGCGTTGAAAGCGTTGACGAAAGCTCGGCAATTTTTTCTATTACTCCGCCGATATTTGAGTTGACAAGCGTCGTTTCCTCCGAAACCTTGTTGTAGCTTAAAATAAATTCGGCAGTTGTGCTCTGTGTCTTGTCCGCAAGACTTCCGACTTCGTTTGCAACAACGGCAAAGCCCTTGCCCTGCTCGCCTACTCTTGCCGCCTCAATGGAAGCGTTGAGCGCAAGCATCTTTATCTGGAACGAAATGTCCTGAATTGTGTCTGAATTCTTGCTGTATTCCTCGTTTATCGAATTTATCTGCTCGATATTCCTGTTCATCTCGGCGCTCAGCTTCTGAAGCTCGTCGGCAAGATTTGCAATGTTATCAACAATAGATATATTCTGCTTTGAGTTTGTGAGAATATCGTTTGCGTGGGCAATAACAGAGTCAAGCTCCGAGTTGAGCGAGGTCGTCAGCTCGTTTATTTCAAGGTTTGCCCTTGCAATATTGTCGCTCTGCTCTCTTACTTCCTTTGCCTCTTCGATATTCGTCTTCAATACATACTGATGGCAGTTTTTAGGGGAGTTGAGTCCTCTTGCAATAGCCTCAGCCATATCGGCGCAGGAGCGGTATCCGCAAGCCTGACAGTCGAATTTTTTCTCCGAGTCTGTATATTTTTTAAGACTTGCAAATGCGTTCTCCACATCTGCTCTTGAAATATTTCCGCCGTCAATGCTCTTGGGAGTGTATTTTCTCAAAAAGTCCTCAAGCTTTAAGGTCGAGTTGAAATTCTTGTACTGCTTACTGCCCGTAAGCTTGCTTATCTGCTTGTTCTGTCTGCCGAACGAGTCACGGCGGACGCCCGAAATTATCTTGTTTATCTCAAAGAAGTTATGCCCCGTGGGAACGCCAGGGCCGACAGTACAGCCCAGTTCGCAGGAAAGGACATCGAATACATCGGGCCTTGCGCTTTCGGGCGTGTGCAGATATTCGTCAAGCTCGTTATAGACCTTCGGCACTCCCTCGGAGTTTATTACTGTAAGGTCGGGGTTCATCGCAAGCAGACATTCTTTAAGTCCGCCCGGGATAGGATAAATCGCTCCGCTGTATGAGGGAAGTCCGTCAAACTCAAAGCTGTCCCCCGAAAGCCTTATTTTATTTTCTTTTATGTACTTTTCAAGCTCCGAAAAGGTGACATTATACTTGACAAGTCCCGTATCCTCAAACTCTGTTTTCTTAGCGATACAAGGCGAAAGAATTGCCAAGGGGTTATTGTCCCCCACATATTTTCTGATATACACCGCACCGCAGAGCATAGGGCTGTGAACGGGAGAAAGATAGGGGATAAGCTCGTGCTTGTATTTTAATATGTAATCAGTGAGAGCTGCACACGGCTGTGAGATTATCTTGCCGACTTTCTTCTCCTCAACGGCTTTAAGGTGCATATATGTGCATATATCCGCACCGAAAGAAACATCGTATATTTTTTCCGCTCCCGATTTTCTTATGAAAGAACCTGCGCCCAGTTCTTTTCAAACGCAACCTTAACTGCGGGGGCAACAAGAACGGTAATCTTTCTGCCTTTTGAAAGGTCGTCAAAAAAGGTCTTGGTGTCGTCGTCATAATATCTTGCCCCGTGAGAGCAAGCCTTTGTGCACGCTCCGCAACGGATGCAGTTCTTTTCGTTCACTGAAATAACGGTTTTTCCGTTTATCTCCTGCGACATATTCGCCTCGTTGACGGGGCACGCTCTTACGCAGGCGTTACAGCCAACGCACTTATCGGGTTCTATTCTTATCATAGCTCTGTCTCCTGTCGTATTTTATTTTCTGTGCTTCTCAAAAAATTCAATGCTAAGGGGATACAGCATTTTAAACATTTATTTCTGCGGTTTCATTTAAAATATCCTTGTTTGCTTCAAGAATGGGGTTGATAAGTTCGGTTAAGAATTCGTCAACCTGCTCGGCGCTTCTGCCGATAAAGAGTTCGGGCTTCATAATAGAGTCCATTTCCTCTTTTGTTATCATAAACATAGGGTCGTTGACGATAAGCTCGCAGAGGTTGTTGTCAAGACCTTCGCTCTTTACTCTTGCTCCCGCCTGCATAGAATACTGACGGATTTTTTCGTGAAGCTCCTGTCTGTCTCCGCCCTTTTTAACGGCTTCCATCATAATGTTTTCTGTCGCCATAAAGGGAAGCTCATTCATAACTCTTCTCTCTATCATCTTGTCATAAACAACAAGTCCGCCCGTAACATTTATCATAATGTTGAGAATAGCGTCTACTCCGAGGAAAGCCTCTGCAACGGAAATTCTCTTGTTCGCCGAGTCGTCAAGGGTTCTTTCAAACCACTGTGTGCCCGATGTGAATGCAGGGTTTAGGGTGTCCACCATAACATATCTTGCAAGAGAGGTTATTCTCTCGCTTCTCATCGGGTTTCTCTTATAAGCCATTGCCGACGAGCCTATCTGTGTTTTCTCAAAAGGCTCTTCCATTTCCTTGAAGGACTGCAAAAGTCGCATATCGTTTGAGAACTTCATAGCCGATGCCGCAATCGCTCCGAGAGTTGAAACTATTCCCGTATCGACCTTTCTTGAATAGGTTTGTCCCGAAACGGGAACAACGCTGTCAAAGCCCATTTCTTCTGCAATAAGGCTTTCAAGCTTCTTGATTTTTTCAGAGTCTCCGCCAAAAAGCTCAACAAATGAAGCCTGTGTACCCGTTGTACCCTTTGAGCCTAAAAGTTTAAGGGATTTAAGGCGGTATTCAAGCTCGTCAAGGTCCATTAAAAGCTCGTTCATCCAGAGCGTCGCTCTTTTGCCGACAGTTGTAAGCTGTGCAGGCTGACAATGAGTGTAAGCAAGGCAGGGCTGTGATTTATGCTCGTCTGCAAACTTTGCAAGCTGAGCAAGGACATTTATAAGCTTTCTTCTTACAACCCTTAATGCGTCACGCATAATGATGACATCGGTGTTGTCGCCCACATAGCAGGAGGTAGCTCCCAGATGGATAATTCCCTTTGCCTTGGGGCAACAAGCGCCATAGGTGTGAACATGCGCCATAACATCGTGACGGACAAGCTTTTCTTCCTTTGCCGCCATCTCGTAGTCTATATTTTCAATGTTAGCCTCAAGCTCGTCAACCTGCTCCTGTGTGATAGGCAGACCAAGCTTCATTTCCGCTCTTGCAAGGGCAACCCAGAGCCTTCTCCAGGTGGTGAATTTTTTATCCGCCGAGAAGATATACTGCATCTCCTTGCTTGCGTATCTTGTGCAGAACGGACTTTCGTAGCTGTTTGTCATATTATGAAAACTCCTTTTGTGATGATATATAGTTCGATTATATCACACAAAAGGTCGGTTTTCAATAGTTTTTATATAATTATAGGGGCAAAAGTCCGAAATATTCGGCATTTTTGCCAAGTTCGCTTTCAATTTCAAGCAAGCGGTTGTATTTTGCCGTTCCCTCCGTTCTGCAAGGAGCGCCCGTCTTGATAAAGCCTGCTCTTGTTGCAACGGCAATGTCCGCTATTGTGGTATCCTCGGTTTCGCCCGAGCGGTGTGAGATTATTGCGGTCATTTTGTTATGCTGAGCCATTTCGATAGCGTTTAAGGTTTCGGTGAGAGTGCCTATCTGATTGGGTTTTATCAGTACTGCGTTTGCGGCATTTTTTTCTATCCCCTCTTTTATCCTCTTTGTGTTGGTGACAAATAAATCGTCCCCCACAAGCCTTATTCTGTCGCCTAACCTTTCATTGAGAGCTCGCCAGCCTCGCCAGTCCTCCTCGCCCAGACCGTCCTCAATAGAAACAATGGGGTACTTGTTACAAAGTCGCTCCCAGTAGGAGATAAGCTCGGCGTAGGTGTAAACTGTCTGCCTCTTGGGGAGAGTGTATTTTCCGTTTTCGTCCGCCCATACGCTTGCGGCGGCGTCAATGGCTATCTTTACAGCGTCAAGCCCGTACCCTGCCTTGTCTATTGCAGAAAGAATAATCTCTATCGCTTCCTCGTCGCTTGAAAGGTTTGGGGCATACCCTCCCTCGTCGCCCACAGTCGTGGCAAGTCCCTCGGCTTTGAGTATTTTTCCCAGCGAGTGATATATCTCGCACCCCATCTGCAAAGCCTCGGAAAAGCTTTTAGCCCCCACGGGCATTATCATAAATTCCTGAATGTCAATGTTGTTGGCAGCGTGGGCTCCGCCGTTTAAAATATTCATCATAGGAGTGGGCAGAGCCTTTGCAAGAGTTCCGCCGAGATAGCGGTAAAGAGGGAGCTTTCTCGACCTTGCCGCCGCCTTTGCAACAGCAAGAGAAACGGCAAGAATTGCGTTTGCTCCGAGTTTGGACTTATTCTCTGTTCCGTCAAGTCTTATAAGTGCGTCGTCAACGGCGGATTGCTCCACTGTTCCGAGGAGAGAAAGGGCAGGAGAAATGACCGTATTTATGTTGCTTACGGCATGTTTCACCCCTTTGCCAAAAAATCTTCCGTCGTTGTCACGAAGCTCGCAAGCCTCAAATTTTCCCGTTGAAGCGCCCGATGGAACAGCCGCTTTTTCAACAGTCCCGTCCGAGAGTGTGACAGTTGCCATAACCGTCGGAGTTCCTCGGGAGTCGATGATTTCAAGTCCTTGTACTTTTTCGATTTTGAGCATAAAAAATCCTCCATATACTTCTTTTTAGGCAGTATATGGAGTATTATACGATTTATTCATTTTCAGCGTTTCAGTTTTTGCGCAATGCCGTCAATACAATCGCTTTCTGGAACAAATACCGCAAATTCCTTTGAGCCGTTCTCTGTAATCTGCAACATTGTGTTTATAAAAACTATGTTGTTATCGTTTTTAACGACAGATGAGGCCAAGTCCCTGCATCGTTCGGGAGTGGAAATATCCACAAGCATATGTAACTGCTCCGAAAGAGCGTTGCAGAACTGCGCCGAAACGATGTTTGTCATCTCAAAGATGACCGACTCGTCCATTTCGTTCAAATCGTCCCACGAGGAAATTTTCTTTTCATAATAGGCCCAAAGAAATCGCTGAGTTTCTCGAGAGTGTTAAAAGGGATGTCAATGTCTTTGG
>CAMGJS010000064.1 GCA_946056455.1 uncultured Clostridia bacterium
AGAGCCGTTTTATTCGTCAAGAAAAGATTTGACACAGATTTTACAAAACATTTCTTTGTAACTTTACAAAAGAACAATATACTCAAGATGCAATATGAAATGCAAAAACAAATCTGAAAGGAAACTTTATTATGAAAAAAATACTTGCTTTAATTGCAGCGTCACTCGTAATCTGCGCTTCAATGTCAGGATGCGGGGCTTCAAAATCATCCGTATCAACAGACGGTTCGACATCAATGGAAAAGGTAATCGGCGTTCTTGGCGAAACCTTTGAAAACGATACGGGAATATCGGTTACATATAACCCGACAGGTTCAGGCTCAGGAATAAAGGCGGTCGCTTCGGGAACATGCGACATAGGACTTTCGAGCAGAAAGCTTAAAGATGAAGAAAAGGCAGAAGGTCTTACTGAAACAATTCTTGCCTATGACGGAATTGCAATAATCGTTCACCCCGAAAACCCCGTAGAAGACCTTGATGTTGAAACGATTGCAAAAATCTATACGGGAGAAATCAAAAACTGGAAAGAGCTTGGCGGAAACGACGCTGAAATCGTTCTTATCGGACGAGAAGCAGGAAGCGGAACAAGAGACGGCTTTGAATCGGTTACAAAAACAAGCGACAAGTGCAAATACCGTCAGGAGCTTACCTCGACAGGAGATGTTATAACTACCGTTTCTCAGAACCCCAACGCTATAGGATACGCTTCAACCGCTTCTGTTAAAGATACGGTAAAGGCAGTCAAGGTTGGCGGAGTCGCTCCTTCGGAGGAAACAATCAAAGACGGCAGTTATGTTGTTCAGCGTCCGTTCGTTCTTGTAACAAAGAGCGACAAGAAGCTTTCACAGAGCGCACAGAAGTTCTTTGATTATGCAACATCACCCAAGGCTTCGGAAGCTATCAAATCAGCAGGAGTTGTTCCCGCAAACTAAGTTTGTTTTATAATACGGTCAAGGCGGATGAAATATTTTCCGTCTTATCGTGTTTGACGAGGTGCTTTATGACAAAGAATAAAATTATTGAATCTGTCATTCACGGCGTTTTTCTAATACTTGGACTTGTGACTGTCGGATGTGTTTTTCTGATAACGATATACCTTGTTATATCGGGAATACCCGCAATAAAGGAAATTGGTCTTATTGACTTTATTTTCGGCACTGAATGGGCTTCTACAGCCGCAGAACCACGCTATGGAATTCTCCCTTTTATACTGACAAGTATATACGGTACTGCAGGAGCGATTGTTATAGGAGTTCCGATAGGATTCTTTACTGCGGTATATCTTTCTAAAATTGCAAAGCCGAAAATCAAATCATTTATGGAAAGCGCAGTAAGCCTTTTAGCAGGAATACCGTCGGTTGTATACGGACTTGTCGGAATGCTTGTGCTTGTTCCCGGAATAAGAAAGCTGTTCAATATCCCCGACGGAGCAAGTCTTTTTGCGGCGATAATCGTTCTTGCGATAATGATTTTGCCCTCGATAATAAAAGTTTCAATGACCGCTCTGGAAGCTGTTCCGAAAGAATATGAGGACGCTTCACTCGCTTTGGGAGCAACTCCTGTTGAAACATATTTCAGGGTATCTGTTCCTGCGGCAAAAAGCGGTATTGCCGCCGCGGTTGTTCTTGGAGTCGGCAGAGCCATAGGCGAGGCTATGGCGGTTATGATGGTATCTGGAAATGTTCCTAATATGCCGTCGCTTTTCCAGAGTGTGCGTTTTCTTACGACTGCGGTTGCAAGCGAGATGTCATATTCAAGCGGACTTCAACAACAGGCTTTATTCTCTATTGCGCTTGTGTTATTCTTATTCATCATGCTGATTAACGCAACGCTAAACTTCTTCTTAAAAAAAGAAAGGGACTGATATATGCTTAGTAAAAAGAGAAAAGCCTATATTCTGGCTATGAAAAGCATTATGCTTATATCCACGGCGCTTACTGCGGCACTTGTAGTCTTTCTTGTTGCATTTGTTTTTATTAAAGGCATCCCTCATATTTCCTGGGAGCTTCTTTCAACGAAGCCAAGCTATATAGACGGAAAAATCGGTATTCTGCCTGACATACTGAGTACAGTTTATATTGTAATCGCAACGCTTTTGTTTGTTCTTCCTCTTGGCGTCGGAGCGGCGATATACCTTACCGAATATGCAAAAAACAAAAAAATTGTAGGAATAATCGAATACGCGGCGGAAACTCTTTCGGGTATTCCTTCTATCATATACGGGCTTGTGGGAATGCTCTTTTTCTGTCAGTTTTTAGGGTTCAAGACTTCCCTTCTTGCAGGCGCTCTGACTCTTGTGATAATGAATCTGCCGACAATTATGAGAACAACGCAGGAAAGCCTTAAAACAGTTCCGCAAAGCTATCGCGACGGAGCGTTCGGACTTGGCGCAGGAAAATGGCGCGTTATCAGAACGGTTGTTCTTCCCGGTTGCGTTGACGGAGTTATCACGGGTTGTATTCTTTCTGTCGGAAGAATTCTCGGTGAGTCTGCGGCACTTTTTTTTACGGCAGGCTTTGCACATTCACTGTACGGAATACTGAGCGGTCTTGTAAATCCGGGAGCTACGCTCACCGTTGCGCTTTATGTATACGCAAAGGAAAATGGTGAATTTGAAGTTGCGTTTGCAATAGCGGCGATACTTATGGCTCTTACACTTCTTATAAATCTTTCAGCAACGCTTGTCGGCAAATATTTTGCTAAAAAGCGTGAACTCTGATACCGAAAGGAAACTTTTTAAAATGGGCGATATATTGACAGCAAAAAACCTGAATTTATGGTATGACAAGACAAAGGCGCTTAAAGATATAAACATAAACATACCCGAAAACAGCATAACAGCGTTTATTGGTCCTTCGGGTTGCGGAAAATCAACATTTTTAAAAACTCTTAACAGAATGAACGACCTTATCCCTAATGTAAAAATAACGGGAGAGGTATGCTATAAAGGGCAGGATATTTACGGAAATTCTGTTGATGTGAACGAGCTCAGGAGAAATATCGGAATGGTATTTCAGAAGCCTAACCCCTTCCCTATGAGCATTTATGACAACATCGCATACGGCCCGCGCACACACGGAATAAAAAGCAAGGTTAAGCTTGACGAAATAGTTGAACAATCGCTTCGTAACGCGGCTATATGGGACGAAGTGAAAGACAGACTTAAAAAGAACGCTCTGGGAATGTCGGGAGGTCAACAGCAAAGGCTTTGTATAGCAAGGGCGTTGGCTGTAAAACCCGATATACTTCTGATGGACGAACCGACTTCTGCATTAGACCCTATTTCAACACTGAGAATAGAAGAACTTGCTATTGAGCTGAAAAAGAGTTATACTATTGTCATAGTAACTCATAATATGCAGCAAGCGGTCAGAATTTCAGATTATACAGCGTTCTTTCTTCTCGGTGAACTTGTTGAATTCGGCAAGACGGACCAGTTGTTCTCGCAACCCGTTGATAAGCGCACTGAAGATTACATAACAGGAAGGTTTGGATAATGAGAAACAGATTTGACGAACAGCTTGCAAAGCTTAATACAGAAATGATTGAAATGGGCGCTCTTTGTGAAGAAGCGATTGCGCTTGCATCAAAGGCTCTTACAACAGGAGATGTCAACCTTGCGGAAAAGGTAGTTCCTATCTCATCGGATATCGACCACAAGGAGCGCGACATAGAATCGCATTGCTTCAAGCTTATCTTACAGCAACAGCCCGTTGCAAAAGACCTGAGACAGATTTCTGCGGCTCTTAAAATGATAACCGATATGGAGCGTATAGGAGACCAGGCTGAAGATATTGCAGAGATAATTACATATCTTCAGGGCAAGACCGCAAACGAAACAGTTCATATCAAGGATATGGCGGCGGAAACAATAACAATGGTGACAAACAGCGTCGACGCTTATGTAAAACAGGATATCAGCCTTGCAAAATCTGTAATAGAACACGACGACCTTGTTGACGAATATTTTGACAGAATAAAGTTCAGTCTTATAAAGATGATTTCAAAAACGCCCGAAAACGGCGAATATGCTCTTGACCTTTTAATGATAGCAAAATACTTTGAGCGTATCGGCGACCACGCGACAAATATTGCGGAATGGGTAATATATTCCGTTACGGGTAACCGCAAGTAATTCTCCAAAAAGGAGTTGATAAAATATGATATGGTGCGTTGAGGATGACGCAAGTATAAGAGATATAGAGGTTTATGCTCTGCAATCCACGGGATTTGACGCAAAAGGCTTTGAGGACGGAGACAGCTTTCTGCAAGCTCTTAAAACAGAAAAGCCTGACCTTGTTCTTCTTGATGTAATGCTCCCGGGGACAGACGGAACGGAAGTATTGAAAAAGATGAAAAGCAATTCGGATTTTGCTGATATTCCCGTTATTATGGCGACCGCAAAGGGCTCGGAATTCGATAAGGTACAGAGCCTTGACTGCGGCGCGGACGATTATCTTGTAAAGCCATTCGGTATGCTTGAAATGGTATCAAGAGTAAAGGCTGTACTGAGAAGATGCAAGCCGAAGGATGAAAATGTCATTCTGCAAACAGGCAATCTGACACTTAATGTCAACGAAAGAACAGTTATAATCAGCGGTGAGAAAATTTCTCTTACATACAAGGAATTTGAGCTTTTAAAGCTTTTTCTTCAAAATCCCAAAACTGTTTTCACAAGAGACAGACTATATAATGAAATATGGGGCTCGGATTTTATCGGCGAAACAAGAACTGTCGATATGCACATAAGAACGCTTCGGCAAAAGCTCGGAGAATACGGAAAGCTGATTGAAACTGTCCGCAATGTAGGATACAGAATGTCAACAGACGGAGGAAAAAACGATGACAAGTAAAATCTTCCGTTCTATACTTACGGCATCGGTAACTGTTCTTGCGGCAACGCTTGTAATAATAACAGGTTTTTTGTACGATTATTTCACGCAAATTCAAAGAGAACAGCTTAAGGACGAGCTTTATATTGCATCGGTCGGAGCAGAAAATGCAGGAATTGAATACCTTGAAGATATTTCGCTGAAAAATTACAGACTGACATTGATAGATAAAGACGGAAAGGTACTTTTCGACTCTGTCAAGGATGTATCTGAAATGGAAAATCATCTTAATCGAGAAGAAATCAAGGAAGCCTTTGAAAAAGGAAAAGGAAGCAGTTCAAGATATTCCTCAACTCTTACAGAAAAAACGCTTTACGAGGCGATACTGCTTTCTGACGGTACTGTTCTTCGTATTTCGGTAAGTCGCGCCAGCGGAATGACATTAATGCTCGGAATGGTTTATCCGATAATAATAATCGCTATTATTGCGATAGTACTGTCGGCTGTTCTTGCAAACAAAATGTCAAAGAGAATAACAGAACCGCTTAACAAGCTCGACCTTGATAATCCTCTTGAAAATGATACTTATGAAGAAATAACTCCCCTTTTGAAGCGTATAAGCAGGCAGAATTCAAAAATCGAGCGCAAAGTGGCAGAACTTAAACGAAAAAAAGACGAATTTGCCTATGTCACAGACAATATGCGTGAAGGTCTTGTTCTTATGGACAAAGATAAGCATATTTTAAGCATAAACCCTGCGGCAATGACGCTTTTTGGCGCAGACGAAAATTGTATCGGAAATGAATTCATCACAATAGACCGAAAGCACGATATGATTTATGCCATCGACAAGGCTCTTTCGGACGGACATTGTGAAATAAAGGCAATTCATAACGAGCGTGAGTATCAGTTTGAAATAAGCCGTATCGAAAATGAAAATGATGTTGTGGGAACTGTTCTTCTTGCGTTTGATATAACGGAGCAGGCAAACGCCGAGCGAATGAGGAGAGAATTTTCGGCAAATGTTTCGCACGAACTCAAAACTCCCCTGCAATCTATTACAGGCAGTGCTGAACTTATGGAAAACGGTCTTGTAAAGCCTGAAGATATGCCGAGATTTATAGGTCATATTCACAAGGAAGCAAAAAGGCTTGTAACGCTTGTTGATGATATATTAAGACTTTCACAGCTTGACGAGGGCGGAGATATGCCGAAAGAAGAAGTTTCTCTTTATGCTGTTGCAAAGGATGTTTTTGATACTCTTAAAAACAGCGCAAAGGAAAAAAATATCTCCCTTGACATAAGTGGCGACAACGGAAATATTTTCGG
>CAMGJS010000065.1 GCA_946056455.1 uncultured Clostridia bacterium
TCCCTCAGAGGAAATAACCGTGTTATTATGATAAAGAACAAGGTTGTTCCCCTCGGAAATTTCCTGCGGCTCGGAAAGCTCCATTTCGGTGAGGTTCTGCACCTTACACCTTGTGATATAGTTCACTCTTTCTTCGGGGCCTGTTATGGTTATCGTCGGAGTGGTGACCTCGGCAACGCCTTTTAAGTAACCGTCAGCCGCGCGAATATTCGGTATATCGGCAGTAAGCTCAAAGTTCTTTGAAATAATTTTATCAAAGCTTACCTTGACCTTATCGGGAACAAGAGTGTATTCAAAATCAATGTTCTTGTTTTTACATTCAAGGTTGAGTTTGAGTTCGTACTCTCCCGCCTCGGTAACATCTATTATCTCAGGCTTTGCAACAAAATCGGACGATGAAAGACCGCCTATCGAGGAACGCTGTCCCTTAACGGTCGCTTTAACGGTGTCTTCGTCAATATTGATAACGCTTAATCTGTTCTTTTCGGCAACGGTACCCGTAAGGTCGACGCTTATTTCAACATTGCGGTAGTTGACAGTAGCTGTCGGATATGCCGAAACGGATATGACAAACCACGCAAGAACAGCGATTATAAGCGAATATACCCTCATAGAAAAATCTTTTTTGAGGGTTGAAATCATCTTTAAAAAAAATTCTTTTATCTTCATTGCTTTTTACCTCTTACGAAACGCTTTCTTTCCTTTTCGGCATAAGCAGGCTTTTCTGCAATAAGCTTTGAACGCAGATATTTTCTCAGGCTGTCCCTTGTGTAGCCTCGTGTAAGCTCGCCGTTTTCGGCTATGGATATTGTTCCCGTTTCTTCGGATACTACTATTACGATAGCGTCGGAGTTTTCGCTCATTCCTATTGCGGCTCTGTGTCTTGAACCGAGCTTTTTGTTGATGAGCTCTTCCTTTTGCGGAGCAGGCAGAAAGCAGGCGGCGGCTATGATTATACCGTCACGAAGAATTGCGGCGCCGTCGTGCAAAGGAGTTTTGGGATAAAAGATGTTACCGAAAAGCTCTTTTGACGGCAAAGCGTCAAGCCTTGTTCCGTTGTCAATATGCTCGCCTAAGCGAATCTGTCTTTCAATAACTATGAGAGCGCCCGTTGTCGTTGCCGAAAGCTCATCGCAGGAATCGCATATAGCGTCGATTGCCGTTTCCCATCTTGCGTTCATACTGTCAGGCTCCGAGCCTATCTGAACAAGTCCTAATTTTTTAAGTCCCGTTCTGCCCACTTTTTCAAGCGCACGGCGGATTTCGGGCTGAAAGAGGATAATGAGCGCAAGTATTCCGATACTGAAAACGCTCTTCAAAAGAAATTCAATAGCTTTAAGTCCTATAAGTCCCGATATGATATAGACAACAAGCAATGTAACGACAGCTTTCAAAAGCTGATTTGCCTTTGTCTCCCTGACAAGTTTCCACCCTTCAAAAATGATGAGAGAAAGGAGAATTATGTCGATGACATCCATAATCGTTATGGAACGCAGGACCGATATTGTTTCTTCAACAACGCTGTAAATAGCTTCCAAATTAAACTTCCTTTCGGTATATGTATATGTACGGGCGGAGGTCCGCCCTTTTGTCAAATCGTATACTACGAATATTGTAACAATTTTTTGGGATAAATTCAAGGCTTTTGCAATATTTTTTTAAGACAGGAAAGCAAATCATCGACCTCTTTTGCCGTACTGAATACAGACGGGGCAAAGCGTACCGTTCCGTCTGGAGCTGTTCCTATGGCGGTATGGGCAGTTCCCGCGCAGTGAAGTCCTCCACGAAGACAGAAGCTCTCATCTCCGAGGAGAGAGGCAAGCTCGTTTGAAGAAAAGCCTTCTGCATTAAAGGAAACTATCGGGACATACAACGCTCCCCTTTGACGATAGGCTTTTGTTCCGCCGATTTTTTGAAGTCCGCGAAGAAAACGCTGACAAAGCATTTCCTCGTGACAGAAAATTTCTGTTATCCCCGTTTGCATAACGAATTCGACTCCCTTGCCGAGAGCATAAATTCCTGCTGTATTGACCGTTCCCGATTCGAGAGCGTCGGGCATAAAATCGGGTTGCTCCTTATCCATTGAAAGAGAGCCTGTTCCGCCCTCTATAATGGGTTTAAGAGAATATTTTCCGTCCGAAACGAGTATTCCCGTGCCCGACGGGCCATAAAGTCCCTTATGCCCGGGAGCGCAGATGAAGTTTATTCCGCCACCGATTTTTATGGGGATAACCCCTGCTCCCTGAGCCGCGTCAACGATAAAGCAGATGTTTTTTCTGTCGCAAAGCTCTGCAATCTGTTCAATAGGGAGCCTCTGCCCCGTTACATTACTTGCGGCAGTGCAGACGATAAGCTTTGTATCGGGGCGGATAAGCTCTTCAAAGGAACAGAGAGTTTTTTCATCATCGGGAAAGACATGAGCTATCGAATATTCTGCTCCGTGCTTTGCAAGGGAGTTTATCGGTCTTATGACGGAGTTATGCTCTAAATCGGAGGTTATGATGTGTCCGTTTTCACGCATTGCTCCCTTTATCGCATAGTTGAGAGCGTGGGTGCAGTTTAAGGTAAAGACTATATTTTCAGGCTCCGCCCCAAAAAAATCGGCGCAGATTTTTCTTGCCGAATATACAGCCTCCGCCGTTTGAAGCGAAAGCTTATGTCCGCTTCTTCCCGGGTTTCCGCCGTACTTTAAGAGCGCTTCCTCCATTGCCGCAGTGACCGTTTCAGGCTTGGGAAAGGTTGTTGCGGCGTTGTCAAAATTAACCACCGTCTTCTCCTTGACTTATAATATCTTTCGGGGTAATTCCGTTGCTTTCAAGCAATGAGACCGCATATTCTATATTTCCTTTCAGCCTTACGCTGTAACCGCAACCTGACGCAAGGTTTTTCGGCGTTCTCTCAACTGCGCAGGCATATCCGTTGCTTTTTAATATATCGCAAGCCTTGTTTGCCAGTGTTATTGAAGCTGTTGTCAGAAGATAAGTTGCCAAAGCATATCACCTCTTGATATATCAGGGGATATTATAGTATATGCGAAGGTGAATATTTTGTCATTTTTTAGGTCGCGTAAGATTAAAGCTGTCCTCTGCCATTATGCGTATATCCTCGTCGGGAACATCACCCGGGATTTTGACTGTATTCCAGTGGACTTTATTCATATGATAGGCGGGTATCACGGACTTATAGACAGAACGCCAGAAGTCCGACTGCATAGGCTCCGCCTTGAAATTTATCCACACCTCGTTTTCGGTCTCATAGATAAATGCAAAGGCTTTTTTGTTCTTTGAGTGACGCATCACCGCCCAGTTGTCGTCAAAGGGGTAGTCCTCATAAACACCGTTAAATTCAAGGCAGAAATCTATCCATTTTTTCTTTTCCGATCCGATATTCATTTTTTATGCTCCGTTTCATTTTCATTGACTGAATATACATATTGTGGTATACTAACAATATATCAAATTATGAACGGAGAGGCAATATGGAAAATAAAATAAATCTTCTTATCGAAAACATAGAGAAGGTAATCGTCGGCAAAAGGAGCGTTATTGTCGAGGTTATCGCGGCTATGCTCTCGGGCGGACATATTCTTATCGAGGATGTTCCCGGAGTGGGCAAAACAAAGCTTGTCGCCGCACTTGCAAAGTCGGTTGACGGAAAGTTCAACAGAATTCAGCTGACGCCCGACATTATGCCGTCGGATATTGTCGGATTTTCTATGCTCAATTCCGACACAAAGCTGTTTGAATACCGTGAAGGTGCGGCTATGTGCAACTTTCTTCTTGCCGATGAGATAAACCGTGCCTCGCCCAAGGCGCAGTCAAGTCTTCTTGAAGTTATGGAAGAATTCCAGATAAGCCTTGACGGAAAAACCCACGCTTTGCCAAAACCCTTTATGACGCTTGCTACGCAGAACCCCGTTGAAACCTACGGCACATATCATCTTCCCGAGGCGCAGATGGACCGTTTTCTTATGCGTGTTTCTATGGGGTATCCTACCGTTTCGGACGAGATTGAAATTCTTGGAAGAATGGAATTTGAAAACCCTATCGACAATTTATCCGCCGTTGTTTCTCTTGACGAAATTATTTCATATCAGAACGAAGTCACAAGGGTGAGAACCTCTCCCGAAATAAAAAATTATATTATGGCAATAATCACCGAAACACGAAAGAGCGAGGATATAAAGCTTGGAGTTTCTCCGAGAGGAAGTCTTGCTCTTCACAAGGCGGCAAAGGCTTATGCCTTTATCAATCAGCGTGATTATGTTATTCCCGACGATGTCAAGAAAATGGCTGTCCCTGTTCTTTCACACCGCATTATGCTCTCGCAGAAGGGCAAGGCGGCATACTCCACTCAGCAGAATGTGATAGCCTCGATTTTGGGAACGGTTCCCGTTCCGGTTACGGAGCAGAAATGAGAAATAAAAAAGCTTTAGCCGAATACATTGTCTGCCTTTTGCTCTCTCTTGTTTACCTGATTTTTCTTGACGGCAAGGCGGGAATGTTTATTCTTGCGGCACTTATTGCCGCACCGATAGCGTCTGTCGGTCTGACGCTGTATGCAAAGTCAAAAATAGAATTTTCATTCAAGGCTGAAAATTCCGTCATCGGAAAGGGCGCAAAAACCACTCTTTCGGCGGTGTTTATATCATCGGCGTTGTTGCCGTCGCCCTTTATCACCGCAGAAATTTTTGCTGACGAGCATTTTTACTGCGAGGACAAGAAGTTCAGACTTGCATTGAAGCCAAAAACGGAGAGAACGCTCTCCGCCGATATAACGGGGCTTATCTGCGGAAACGGAAAAGCAGGGGTGATGTCGGTTTCTATCTCGGACTATTTAGGTCTTGTCACCTTTGACATTTATACCGAAAGAGGAATGTATTTAAATTCCGCAGATATAGGAGTAACGCCGAACATTCCCGATACAACGCTTAAAAACGAGCTGATAAAAAGTGCCTGTGCGGTAGTTTCATCTGAGGACACCGAGGAGTCGGACGACTCTGTACGAACATTCGGCGGAAACCCCGGCTTTGAGCACCGTGAATACGAGCCGGGCGACCCTATAAAGAGAATAAACTGGAAGCTTTCTTCAAAATATGAAAAGCTGATGGTGCGTCTTGACGAAGGTACTGCCGAGGCTAAGCAGTACGCTGTTCTCGACCGTTGCAGAAGTAAGGACCCCGACAGAATGACCGCTCTTTTCAACGAAGAAAGGCTTATTGAGGGACTTCTTGCTTTTTCGGCTGTCATAGCAAAGCTTGGCAAGGAGCTTATACTATTTATTCCGCAGAAAAACGGCTGGTCGCAAAAGAGTATAAAGTCGATGGACGATGTTTATGAGTTGCAGTTTTTATTCTCGCAGTTTATGTTTTCGGATGAAAAAATATCTTTGTCAAGATTGCCCGATGAAGTCATAAACGGAGAGATAAAAACGGGTGCGATAACGATATTCACAAACTCCCCCGACAAAAAATTACTTGCCGAGGAGGATACCGTTTCGGCAAAGGGCTCTACCGTTTATACGGCGATTTCCGCCCCGACAGCCGAGGATATTCCCGAACTGTGGATAATAGGCGATGATTACAGCTTTACAAAATACATTTAAGGTGCGAATATGAAAGAATATGCTAAAAAAGCCGCGTTCCCGATAATTCTTTCGGCGCTGCTTGTCTCGATGATAATGAATATATACAACAACGGGCAGATTGTTCCGATAACCGTTGCCGCGTTTGTTGTAGAGGGTATTCTGTTTTTTCTTTTCAAGCTACTCAGCAAAAGAAAGGTTCTGGGAGGACTTATCTATACCGTGATTTTAATAGGCGTTATGTTCTTTCTGGGGCAAACGCTTATGTCTAACTGGCATGACGCTCCGATACCGTTTTCAAGCTGGTTTTATGCCGCTCAGGACGAGTCCACAGCGTTTTTGCCGTTTTCAATATTATTATTTGTGGGATTTTCTTTCTTTTTGGCGTCTGTTCTTTTCTATTATACGCAGATAATATACAGAAGCGCGGCGGTGCTGTTATGCTCTTTAATACCCTTTGCTATCTATGCAAAAAGATATGAAACTCCCGATATAATTTACATTTCGGCGGTGCTTGTTGTATTTCTTGCGCTGATGGTGCACCAGCGACAGCTTTCGGACAAGGATTTCAAAGTCTT
>CAMGJS010000066.1 GCA_946056455.1 uncultured Clostridia bacterium
TAAAGGGAGTAAGTATTCCTTACGGCGAGGGAAACATTGAAATGCAGGTTTTTGTTGCCAAGGATAACTCAAAGCAGAACGCTGTTGAGATATTCAATAAAATGAGCGAAGAAGAAAAATCGGAGCTTATCTCTTCTCTTGACAAAGCAGGCGGAGAGGAACTTTCTATCCTTGCAATACCGAAATTTACCTTTGAGACCGATACATTCTCCGTCAAGGATATACTCGTATCTCTCGGAGTAAAGGACGCCTTTTCGGAATACGACGCAAACCTTTCGGGTATTGCCGAGCTTCCCCCCGAAAGAAACCTTTATGTCAGCGATGTTCTTCACAAGGCGAAGGTTGAAGTTGACGAAAGCGGAACAAAAGCAGCAGCGGCAACTGTTGTTGTGGTGACCGAATGTTGTATGGCGGTAGAACCGCAGGAAACAAAGGAATTTATTGCCGACGAGCCCTTTGTCTTTACAATAAGGGACAGAAAATCTGGCACAATTCTCTTTCTGGGAACAATAAGCAATCTGTCGAAATAAAAAGAATTGTAACTATTTTGTAGCTTTTTCAGAGATTTGTAATAAAACTGTAATCTCAAAGCTATTGAATTGTAACCTTTTAGGTGTTAGAATAATTACAGACGGGAAGGAGAACCCCGTTAAGTCTTATTTGTCATATCACATACTCTTCAAAGCAAAAACGCCTGTCTGTCAAGACGGGCGTTTTTGTCATTTTTGATAAAATATCCCGATATATACAATGTTTTTGGTATAATTAACAGTTGACTTGACAAGGTGTTTTATGATAAAATTGTATTTGTCTTAAATACAACTGTTTATAGGGGGTGAACATTATGCCGAAGGAAACGGCAGGGAGCAGTTTCATTGTCGTCGATTCGTGCGTATTGCCCGAAATATTTGAAAAGGTTCTTCTTGTAAAAAAGCTTATTGCCTCGGGGGAGGAAAAGAGTTCCGCGTCTGCTTGCAAGGCGGTGGGAATATCACGCAGTGCTTTTTACAAGTATAAGGACTATGTTTACTCGTATGAAGAAAAGTTCACGCAGAGGATAATTTCCATCTATACCGTTCTGCGCGATGAGCCTGGGGTACTGGCGGGGTTTATATCACATCTTCATTCTTTGAACGCAAATATTCTGACAGTCAATCAGAGTATTCCCGTTGACAGCGTTGCGTCGGTAACGATTTCTTTAAGACTTACCGAAAATTCGCAGGATATTGTGGGACTAAAAAACATTCTCTCAAGGCTGAGAGGCGTTGTTGAATTGAAAATAATTTCAGGAGAGTAGGATATATTTTATGATGAAAATAGCAGTTTTAGGTTTCGGAGTTGTCGGTTCGGGAACGGTTGAGCTTTTCTACCGCAACAAGGACAGTATAATAAAAAAAGCAGGAAAAGACCTTGACATAAAGTACATTTTAGATATAAGGGACTTTCCCGACAGCCCTTATGCAGATAAAATCGTCAAGGATATTGATGTAATTTTAAATGATGACGAAGTAAAGCTTGTTGCCGAATGTATGGGCGGAGTGAAATTTGCCTACGGCTTTGTCAAGAGTTGTCTTCAAAAGGGCAAGAGCGTTGCTACTTCTAATAAAGAGCTTGTCGCACAAAAGGGCGCTGAGCTTCTCTCAATAGCAAAAGAGAACAACTGCAACTTCTTCTTTGAGGCGTCCGTCGGCGGAGCGATACCGATAATAAGACCTATGCACCAGTGCCTTGCCGCAAACGAGATAAGCGCTGTTGCAGGAATTTTAAACGGCACGACAAACTTTATCCTCACAAAGATGATAGAAGAAAAAATGCCCTTTGACGAGGCTCTTTCCTTGGCACAGAAATTAGGCTATGCTGAGTCCGACCCGACAGCAGATGTAGAAGGACTTGACGCTTGCAGAAAAATCTGTATCTTATCGTCTTTGGCATTCGGCAAGCATATCTACCCCGACAGCGTTCACACCGAGGGTATCTCTGCAATAACTGTAAGAGATATTGCGGACGCTAAAAAGTGGGGCGGAGAGGTAAAGCTTATAGGTTCAACAAAGAAGCTCGACAACGGCAAGATAATGACCTTGGTTGCTCCTCACTTTGTATGCAGAGGTAATCTTATTTCCTCCGTCAGCGATGTTTTCAACGCTATTATGGTTTCGGGCGACGCTATCGACAAGGCTATGTTCTATGGCAGAGGAGCAGGAAAGTTCCCGACAGCGAGCGCAGTTGTCGCCGACATTATTGATATGGCTAAGGCAAGCGGAACAAGCATTTCTCAGGTGTGGGAGGAAGCAGAGGACAATTCTTTCCTTGAAAATATTGAAAACAATAAGGTTGAGATGTATGTCCGCATAAAGACGGATAAAGAAAGCATTGAAAAGGTATTCTCAGGCGTTGATTTCATATCCGAAGAAAACGGCGAGCTTTCGTTTGTAACACCTTGCCTTTCTGAAAAAGAGATTGACGAAAAGCTTTCACAAATCGGCGCAGAGGTTGTTTCAAGAATAAGAGTTCTTGATATATAAATGGTGAGCAGAATGATTGATATAAGAATACCCGCAACAAGCGCAAATTTAGGAGCAGGCTTTGACGCACTCGGTCTTGCGCTTAACTACTATAACTATGTCAGAATGGAAGAAAGCGACAGGGCGGAGATTATTTCTCTTGACGGAACGGTTGTTCCGACGGACGAGAGCAACCTTATCTATGCCTCGGCAAAATCGCTTTATGAAATATGCGGAAAAGATTTTAAAGGACTTCATATCGAGCAGACAAACAATATCCCGATGACAAGGGGCTTGGGCAGCAGCTCCGCTTGTATCATAGCAGGTCTTGCGGGGGCGAACAGGCTTATGGGCAATCTTCTTTCCCTTGACGAAATGGTAAATCTTTCGGCGCAGATAGAAGGTCACCCCGACAACACCGCGCCTGCACTCTTAGGCGGAATTGTCACCGCAGTCTTTGACGGCAAGGTCGTTCACTGGGTAAAGCAGGAGGTTCACCCCTCGTTGAAATTCGTTGTTATTATCCCCGATTTTGAGCTTAAAACAGAAAAGGCAAGAGCGTGTCTTCCCACAGAGGTTTCGCACAAGGACGCTGTCTATAACCTTTCCCGTGCGGCGCTTTTTTCGGCAAGTCTTTTGACGGGCAAGTATGAAAATCTTCGCACCGCCGTTCACGATAAGCTTCACCAGCCCTACCGAATGGAGCTTATCCCTCACGGAAGAGAAGTTTTTGACATTGCCTATTCTCTCGGAGCATACGCGTCATACCTCAGCGGAGCGGGTCCTTCAATAATGGCGATAGTTGACGATGAGAATAGATATTTTACGGGAAAAATGAGATTTTCGGGTGACGACATAGGTCTTTCTTCGTGGCAGGTGAAAGGGGTTGGCATCGGCAAGGAGGGCACAACTATAACAGAGGTCTGATATGGAAGTTTTAATTCTTCTTATCCTTATAATCGTCCTTTGCCTTTGCCTCGGAATGAGCCCGTTGGGGATACTCTTCGGCTTTATCGCACTTCTTATTATCCTCACAGCACTTTGTATGCTGTTTTTCATCTTCAACATTTCAAGGATAATCGTTTCAAAAAAGGTGAAAGCAAAATTTGTGAGGGTAGATAAGTCCCCTAAAAGCAGGTTTGATGTGGCTTTCTATAAAGTCGGCGACGAGGAATACCCTTGCGCTTTTCCCTGCGAGCCGATGATGAAGTCGGCGCTTTATAAAGAGGAAAAGGAGATAAATGTCTGCCTTGACAAAAAATTCAACCATATTTATGACAGATACTCCGTTATAACCTGCTTTACAGGTTTTGTTTTCGGAGCGGTCATAATAGCGTCTGCAATAGCTATGTATATTATGAAATAAAGGGTACCGAGATTTTTCGGTACCCTTTTGTGTCAGTTTATTTTTTCTCTGACCTTTTCTCCCATTTCCTTGCAGGAAAGCTCAGTCATTCCATCGGACATTATATCCGCCGTTCTGAAACCTTTATCCAGCGTTTCCTCAACGGCTTTTTCTATGCTGTCAGCCTCTTTCTGCATATCAAACGAGTATCTCAGCATCATAGAGGCTGAAAGAATTGTCGCTAAGGGATTTGCTTTTCCCGTTCCTGCTATGTCGGGAGCAGAGCCGTGAACAGGCTCATAAAGTCCCAGGGAAGTTCCCGAAAGGCTTGCACTCGGCAACATTCCAAGAGAACCGCTTATCATACTTGCCTCGTCCGACAAAATATCGCCGAAGAGATTTTCCGTGACGATAACATCAAACTGAGCAGGGTTGTGAACAAGCTGCATAGCGCAGTTGTCAACAAACATATCACTGTATTCGATGTCAGGGTTTTCTGCTGATATTCTGTGTGCGATTTCTCGCCACAGCCTTGAACTGTCAAGCACATTCGCCTTATCGACAGAGCATACCTTGCCTCTGCGTTTTCTTGCCATATCGAATGCGACTTTCACAATGCGCTCTATTTCATAATCGCTGTAAGACATTGTATCGTAGGCGGTTTTTATGTTGCCTTTAACGAATGTTTCACGCTTGCCGAAGTACGCTCCGCCTATCAGCTCTCTTACTATTAAAAGGTCGGGAGCGTTCTTTTCCGCATTCTTCAACGGACAGGCATCTGCAAGAGCAGGGAACAGCTTTGCAGGCCGAAGGTTCGCAAAAAGACCAAGCTCCGAGCGGATTTTCAAAAGTCCTGCTTCGGGGCGAAGATTTCCCTTCATATTGTCCCACTTCGGACCTCCCACAGCGCCTAAAAGAACGCTGTCAGAATTTTTGCATACCTTTATCGTTTCATCGGGCAGAGGAACTCCCGTTTCGTCAATGGCAATTCCGCCCATAAGAACTTCTGTAAAAATAAACTTGTGACCGTATTTTTCACCGATTTTTTCAAGTGTGAGCATAGCCTCGTCAACGATTTCGGGGCCTATTCCGTCACCTTTGATAACGGCAATTTTCTTTTCCATACTCTTCACCGCCTATTTCTTTATCGACTTCAAAAGTCCGCCCGAAGTGATAATATTTTTTATAAAATCGGGGAACGGTTCTGCCTTGTAGCTTTTGTTTTTTGTGAGATTTTTTATCTCTCCGCTGTCAAAGTCCACAGAGATTTTATCTCCGCTTTCGGCGTCCTCGACAGCCTCTTTGCACTCCATTATCGGAAGACCTATATTTATTGCGTTGCGGTAGAAAATCCGTGCAAAGTCCTTTGCGATAACCAAAGAAATTCCGCTTGCCTTTATAGCAAGTGGTGCGTGCTCTCTTGAAGAACCGCAACCGAAGTTGCTTCCGCCCACAATAATATCTCCCTTATTTACCTTTTTTACAAAGTCGGCGTCAATATCTTCCATACAATGTGAGGCAAGCTCCTTTTCATCGGCGGAATTAAGGTATCTTGCAGGAATTATTACATCGGTGTCTACATTATTTCCGTACTTGTGAACATACCCTTCAGCATTCATATCCCATTACCTCCCAAGCGTCCGAAATTTTTCCCGTCAGCGCACTTGCCGCCGCCGTCTGCGGTGAAGCAAGATAGACTTCGCTCTCCGGGTGTCCCATTCTTCCGACAAAGTTTCTGTTTGTTGTAGATACCGCTCTTTCGCCCTTTGCAAGCACTCCCATATGTCCGCCGAGACAACAGCCGCAGGTAGGAGTTGATACTGCGCACCCTGCATTGATAAATGTTTCGATAAGTCCTTCTTTCATCGCTTCAAGATAGATTTTCTGCGTTGCGGGGATAACTATACAACGCACACCCTTTGCAATATGCCTGCCCTTTAAAATTTCTGCGGCGGCACGAAGGTCCGAAAGCCTTCCGTTTGTGCAGGAGCCTATAACTATCTGGTCTATAGTTACATCGCCGAAATCTTCTCTTGTCCTCGTGTTTTCGGGAAGATGAGGGTAAGCGACAGTCGGCTTTATTTCAGAAAGGTCTATCGTATATACTTTTTCATAAACAGCGTCATTGTCGGGGAGTATCTCCTCAACGACAGATATATTTCTTTTTGCAAGGTATTCTTTTGTCTTGTCGTCAACAATGAAAATTCCGTTCTTTGCGCCTGCTTCGATAGCCATAT
>CAMGJS010000067.1 GCA_946056455.1 uncultured Clostridia bacterium
TGCTTGTGTTTAAGATTTTTAATATCGGTGATAATATCGGGCGAATCGAGGTGACTTTCGGGGTAGCAGGCGGCTGAAATGTGAAAATCTCCGCGTTCCTTTATATATGAAATAAGGTCGGACGCATACTTGAAATCGTCCTTTGGGGGAACATCGGGGTTGATATCTCCCCTGAGGGCAAGAATATTTTCTATTCCCTTTGCCTTGAAATCTTCAAGAATAGCGTCAATTTCCGCCTTTGTGTGACTTACGCAGGTAAGGTGCGCTACGGAATTTATGTCAAGGTCATTTTTTATATACGACGCAATTTCGCAGGTGATATTGTCAGCCGAGCTTCCTCCTGCGCCGTAGGTCACGCTGATAAAATCAGGTGAGAGCCTTCTGAGGCTGTCAAGGGTTGCATAGATAGAGTCGGGTGAAACATTTTTTTTGGGCGGAAAAACCTCAAACGAAAGAACTGTTTTTCCGTCTTTGAAAAGTTCATTTATCTTCATACAAAATTCACTCCGTAAATTAAAACTACCTTCCTATTATACTATTTTGGCGAAAATAAGTCAATAACGGCGTTATACGGCAAGAAACAAAAAATCCTCCCCGATTTTTCGGAGAGGATTGAATTTGTGATATTGTCGCCCCAAAATGCAAAGAGCAGATTGTAAGGGCAAAAATTATCTCTTTGAGAACTGAGGAGCGCGACGGGCAGCCTTCAAGCCGTACTTCTTTCTTTCCTTCATTCTCGGGTCACGAGTGAGGAAGCCTTCCTTCTTGAGAACGGGACGAAGTTCGGGGTTGAAAACGAGGAGCGCTCTTGAAATGCCGTGACGGATAGCGCCTGCCTGACCTGTTACGCCGCCGCCTGCAACTGTGCAGACAATGTCAAACTGTTCTGCTGTATCTGTAACAGCAAGAGGCTGTCTTACGATGAGCTTGAGTGTTTCAAGTCCGAAGTAATCGTCAATGCTTCTGCCGTTGATTGTGATGTTGCCTGTGCCCTTATACATTCTTACTCTGGCAACCGAATGCTTTCTTCTGCCTGTGCCGTAGCAATATTTTTCTTTTGACTCGTACATTTAAGCTGCCTCCTTATACATTATAAACTTCAGGCTTCTGAGCTGCGTTGTTGTGCTCAGCACCCTTGTAAACTCTGAGGCGCTTTGCAGCGGCTCTGCCGAGAGTGTTGTGAGGGAGCATGCCTTCGATAGCGATAGTCATTGCCTTTTCGGGTTCTTCAGCCATAAGCTTTGAATACTTGACTTCTTTGAGTCCGCCTATCCAGCCTGTGTGCCACTGGAGCTTCTTCTGTTCAAGCTTTCTTCCTGTGAGAACAGCCTTTCCTGCGTTGATGATGATTACATGGTCTCCGCAGTCAGCGTTGGGTGTGAATGTGGGCTTGTGCTTTCCTCTGAGAAGAACGGCAGCCTGTGCGGCTACTCTTCCGAGGGGCTTGCCTTCGGCGTCTAAGATGTACCATTTGCGGGTGATGTTGCCCGCATTTGCCATGAATGTAGACATATTTTATTCCTCCATAATATTTTTCATCGGGATTTATATTCTCGCAAGTCCCCCTTTTCAGAAATCAGGGGAGAATAATTCCTCGACACGCAAATGCTATTATACCCGTTTGAAAAAAAACTGTCAATAGTAATTTTGCCGAATTTTTAATATATATTCGCTATTCTCTTGTTTTCTCTTTGTTTTGCTCTTTTTCTCTCGTGTTCTCTCTCGTCATTTCATTTTTTAAAAGTTTGTATAAATGCACAAAAAACTCACCGAACAAAAGCTTTGTTCGGTGAGTTTAGCATTAAATTTCGTCATAAACAGAGTACCACGCTCTTTTTTTATTCTCTGAATGGATAAGCGCAAGCTGTGCTTTTTTGTATAAATCAGGGGAATTTTCGGCGTCCTTTGGAAAAAGCGATACTCCGATATTTCCGCAGTATCGGCTTTTTTCTCCTCCGAATTCGTCTATCACGGACAATATCTCGTTAGACCGTCTTTCAACAAGCTGTCGGTTGCAGTTTCTCATAAACACTATGAACTTGTTTTCATCGGTATAGCCTAAAATATCGGTGGAACGGAAAAGGTCGCGCAGCCTTGACGCAAATTCGATAACTATTTCGTCACTTTCGGGCGATATTCCTATGAGCATCAAAGCTCCCGGGAGCGTTTTGTCGTTTTCTATCGTGTTTTTTATGTACTCAAAGGCGGTGTTCATATTCATAAGACCTGTTTTTTCGTCTATCTGATTTTTTGTCAGTATCCTTGCCGTATCGGAACGCTGTCTTGTAATATCTGCCATTCTGCCTATCGCTCTTATGACCGTGTTGTTTTCTCCGCTTATTGTTGAAACACAGATATTATACCACGAATATCCGCCGTTTTTAGTTTTAAGTCGGATTTCTTCCTCTTTTTCCGAGGCGCCGTCCTTTATCTTCTCAAAAAAGCTGAGAAAACGCTTTATATCGTCACGGTGAACCATTTCGTCATCCACAAAGCACTGAGGAAAATTCTTTGTTGACGGAGCAACTCCGAACTTCTTTTCAAAGTTGGAGGAGTATGCCACATTTCCTGTAACAAGGTCGAGGTCGAAAATAATATAGTTCGACTGGTCAAGGACTATTCTGTAACGCTCGTTGACAAGATTAAGCTCCGCCTTGCTTTTCATCAGAGCCTGCTCTGTCAGTTTAAGGTCTGTAATATCCGTAAGAACGCGGTAATAGAGCGAATTCTGCTTGCCCTTTCCCACAAGGTTGCCCTTATCGAGTAACCAAATTGTCGCTCCGTTGCTTTTTATCATTCTGTACTGAAAAACCGAATAGCCGTCTGTGCTTTCGCGGAGCTTAGCTTCAAGGGCTTTTCTGTCCGACGGAAAGACCATTTTGAAAAATTCGCCGTCGAATTTAAGGTCGATATCCTCTTTTGTATAGCCCGTCATTTCAACAAAACCGTCGCTGACAAAGCGCACCTGAAATTTAGGGTTGTTCATACAGCAGACAACTCCGCCGGGGATATTTTCGGTGACGGCTTTAAGGCGCTCGTTATTGAGGATAAGCCCTTTTTGATGAGAGAGCATAACATTTATTGTAATCATTGTCGAGGCGACAAGTACCGCTACTGCCGAAAGGGCAAGGATAACCGTTGCGTAGTCGACGGTGACGGGGGAAATATCGGGCGATTTGATTATGTTAAGGTATTCGGCAAAAAGTCCGCCCATAACGAGAGCCGAGCCGACAATGAGCAAAATTATCTTTATTCTGAGATTTTTCGCCAAAATACCACCTCTTTCGATACTTACTCAGAACATTATAGCATAGTGTAAGTAAAAAAGCAAACGAAAACGCTCACCAAGAAAAAACTTAATGAGCGTTATGATGAAATTTTTATACAGTTTCTGCAATTTCCGTTCCGGGATAGTAATGGGAGAGTATCTCACGGTATGTCGCGCCGTCCTTTGCCATTGAATTTGCTCCGTACTGGCTCATTCCCACTCCGTGACCGTAGCCCTTTGTGATTATGACAAAATTTTCGCCGTTGAAGTTTATTGTAAAGTTTGGCGAGCGCAGAGAAAGCGCCGTTCTGAATTCCATTCCCGAAAGGGTTTTGTCGCCTGCTTTTATTTCAAGCACAGCGCCCGAATTTGTCCTTTCGGTAACGGTGAACCATTCCGCCTCTTTGCCGTCAAATCGGGCGTTGCAATAGGTGCAGAGCCTTGCTTTTATCTCGGCAGGAGTAAAGGTATAGCTTTCTTTATAGCTTGAAATTTCTTCGTCCGAGGAGCTGTCAACGGGGACAAGATAGGGCATACCGTTGCCCCATATATCCTCGGCGCTTTCCGTCACTCCGCCCGAAAGAGAATGAAAGGCGGCTACGATAGGCTCGTTTTCATATAGGATTATTTCGTCCGCCACTTTATCGACGGCGGCGGAGACCTTTTCATAGCTTTCGTCAAAATATTCGCCGTAAAAGTCCTTTGCCTGCTCTGTGGTGAAGTATGCCTGATAGTACCTTGAATCGTTTGAAAAGTACGCTCCGCAAAGAGAGGGAGTGGGCTTTTGTTTTTCCTTTTCACGCTGTCTGACAGCATATGTGTGCGCCGCGACAGCCTGAGCCTTCAACGCTTCTTCTTCAAAGGAGGAGGGCATCTCTGCCATAACCGCGCCGATGATATAATCTCTTGCGGCGACCTTCATCACCTCACCGCTGTCCTTGTCCATAACGAGAAAAAAATCCTCCTCGGTTTCCTCTTTTTGCGTGGTTGTATTACTTGTCACAACGGCGGCAACGGGTGAAATTTTCGGTCGGAGCTCTGTTGTCGTTTCGGTCGTTATTTCTTCATTCTTATTCGGCAGAAAGAGCGAAACCGACGGCAGAACTATCAGAGCTATTGCAAAAATTATCATCACGGAAAGATATTGTTTCATAAAAACACTTCCTTTTTTCTATAATATTTGGTAAATGTTACTTAATTTATTCAAGCAGTTACGGCGTTGTATTGACACAAGGCGAAAAAAGTAATATCATAAGGTTTATAGAAATCCATCAGGGAATGGAGAGAGAAATATGGTAAACTTAAATGACGATATAAGAACTATATGCGACAAGACGGTTAAAAATAACACCATTCCGCAGGAGCTGTTCTCAAAGTTCGGCGTTAAGCGAGGACTTCGCAACGAGGACGGCACGGGCGTTATGGCGGGTATCACAAATATATGTAATGTTCACGGCTATGTCATCAACGAGGGTGAAAAGCAGTCCGCCGAGGGCGAACTTATCTATCGCGGATACAACATAAATGATATTGTTGAAGATGTTGTTGCAGGAAATCGCTACGGCTATGAGGAGGTCGTTTATCTTCTCATTTTCGGCGAGTTACCCACAAGCGAGGAATTAAAAGGCTTCTGCGATTATATCGCCTCAAAGAGAGAACTTCCCAAGGACTTTGCCGAGGATATGATTTTCAAGGCTCCGTCACCGAATATTATGAATAAGATGTCAAGGTCTGTTCTTGCGCTTTATTCCTATGACGAATACCCCGAGGACAGCTCAATAGAAAGCGAAATAGACAAGGCTGTTTCTGTCATTGCAAGACTGCCTGCGATAATGGTTAACGCATATATGGTAAAACGCCGTATATACGACAAGCAGAGTATGTTTGTCCACCCCATAAGGCTTGAAGAAAATACTGCGCAGACAATACTTTCGACCCTGCGCCCCGACAGAAATTACACCGAGGAAGAGGCTCATCTTTTAGACCTTATGCTGATGCTCCACGCTGAACACGGCGGAGGAAACAACTCCACCTTTACAAGCCGTGTGCTCACCTCGGCGGGAACGGACGCTTATTCCACATACGCTTCCGCTATATGCTCGCTCAAAGGACATCGTCACGGCGGAGCGAACATAAAGGTTATGCAGATGCTTGAAAATATAGAGGAGAATGTTTCTGACTGGGAAAGCGACGATGAAGTGGCTTCATATCTTGAAAAGATTATCCGCAGAGAAGCAAACGACTATTCGGGACTTATTTACGGTATGGGACACGCTGTATACACCCTTTCGGACCCTCGCGCAAAGATACTCAAAGCAAACGCTATGCGACTTGCAAAGGGCTCTGAGATTGAAGAGGAATTTATGCTCCTCGACAGGATAGAAAGGCTCACTCCCGAAGTTTTCAGCAAGGTCAAGGGTAGCACGAAGGCAATGTGCGCAAATGTAGATATGTATTCGGGACTTGTGTATAAAATGCTCGGTATCCCCGGCGAGCTTTATACTCCGCTTTTCGCTCTTGCAAGAGTTGCAGGCTGGTCTGCTCACCGCATTGAAGAAATGCTCACGGGAAAGAGAATTATAAGACCTGCCTACAAGGCGGTATCAAAGAGAAAGGTTTATGTTCCGATAGAGAAGAGATAATAAAAGCCGCCTTTTAAGGCGGCTTTTTGGCACACCTTTGGTGTGCAGGAGTGTTTCGCCCTCTGCGGAGGGCGACCTCCTTTTTGTTTCGCAAAAAAG
>CAMGJS010000068.1 GCA_946056455.1 uncultured Clostridia bacterium
TTAACGACAAAATAGCCGAAAAAGCCATAGCAAGATTACAAGCCGTAGCAAATATGCCCGTTTACTCGGACGGAAGAATAAACGCTGTCGACGAGGTTATAAAATCGGGCGAAATCGACAAGGCGGTGCTTCTGCCCGTTGCCACAAAACCCACTCAGCAGAAAATCATTAACGACTGGGCGGCGGAGGTCAAAGAAAACTACCCCGACATTATCCCCTTCGGGAGCGTTCACCCCGACGCAGACGATGTTTTTGAAGAGCTTGAAAGAGTAAAGTCCCTGGGACTTCACGGAGTGAAATTTCACCCCGATTATCAGGACTTTTTTATCGACGAAGAAAGGCTCTTCCCGATATATGAAAAATGCGCCGAGCTTTCATTGCCCGTCATTTTCCACGCAGGGTGGGACCCTTTATCCCCCGATTTAATCCACGCTGTTCCCAAAGCGTCGGCAACGGTGCATAAAAAAGTCCCCGAGATGACGATGATTTTAGCCCACCTCGGCGGATACAGATTATGGGACGAGGTCGAAGAATATCTTGTGGGACTTGACAATCTTTATCTTGACACCGCCGTTATCGCAGGGGCAATATCCCCTGTTCAGTTTGAAAGAATATGCAGAAATCACGGAACGGACAAAATTCTTTTTGCAAGCGATTTTCCTTGGCACAAAGCCTCTATGGAAAAGGAGCTTATCGAAAGCACATCGCTTTCAGACGAAGAAAAGAAGAATATCCTCGGCGAAAATGCAAGAAAGCTTCTTAAAATTTAATATACTTGCAATTTTTTTCACGATAAGATATAATTGTTTTTGTGAGTAAGCTATGCGGTAGAGTGACGAAAGTCATTAGGAAAGTCCGAGCATCACAGAGCAGGATAACAGCTAACGGCTGCCGAGGGCGACCTCAGGGCAAGTGCAACAGAAAGATACCGCCCGATTTTTCGGGTAAGGATGGAAAGGCGAGGTAAGAGCTCACCGGGGTGCGTGAGAGCGCATTGCCATGTAAACCCTATCCGATGCAACGCCGGTTGGTATAATGCGTCATAACGTCTGCTCGGCGGGCGCATTACAAAGGCGGCTTGAGCCTTGTGGCGACACAAGGACCAGATAGATTACCGCACACGACAGAACTCGGCTTATCGGCTTGCTCATACCAAAAAATAACGCTTGTACTTTTTAAGGTACAAGCGTTTTTGTTTTAGTTTTTATCAATAAGGGGGATTTTCTTTCCGTTATAGTGCATAACGGCTATTACTATTGCGATTACGGAATTTATTGCGGCAAAGGCAAGTGCCACGGTGTTAAGAGCAATTCCCGACTTTGATTTTCTTCTCGTTTTTCCTCCCGCTGAAAGAGCCATACCCGTTGCCGAAAGAGCGTATGTCACCAAGGGGAAAAGAGGAGCAAAGATAAGTCCCAGAACTCCGAGGACAAGCCCCGACCTTGATTTTTGTCTCGGTTCTTCTTTTTTGACTTTTGCAACGACCTTTTCTATCAAATCCTCAATAAAATCCTTAACGGTATGTATTGTATTAAGAACTGCGATAAACTTTTTCATAAAAACTCTCCTTTAAAAATAGGCTATATAAATATTTTATCCCAAAAAATCCGTCAAGTCAACAATTATTTTATACATTTTTTCTCCTCTTAAAGCATAGATTTTAGTATGCAATTAAAGCTATGCGACAAGAGAGGTGCGTATATTTGGCAAACAACAATCAAAAAAACGAGCTTACCAAAAAATATATGGACGAGATTATGCGTCTTTACAGAGAGCGTACTCCCGAAACCACGCAGACCGCCGAGGAAAAAAGGAACATCGAGGCGAACAAGAACGCCTTGCCCGAAGAAAGCCTTTGCAAATCGGGCGGTGACTGCGGTATCTTGCAGGTCGAGGTAACAACGGCTAACGGAGATTTCCCCATAGAGGGTGCGCATATTACCGTCTATGACGAAAGCGGAGAGAATGTTCTGCGCTTTATGCTGTCGGATATAAACGGGATAAGTCCTGAATCTGCGTTGTCCGCTCCGCCGAGAAGCATTTCACAATCGCCCGAGGAAAGTAAGGAGAAAAAGCCGTATTCAGTATATCGCATAAGAGTAACGGCAGATGGGTTCTATCCCGTTGTCAACGAAAGAGTGGCTATCTTTTCGGGGATAAAATCCATTCAGCCCGTCAATATGATACCTATTGCGGAATTTTCGGATAATCCCGATAAAGAGATGATTTTCAAGGGAGCAGAGCCCTCCGACCTTGAAGGAAAGGGTGAAAAATATGAAAGGTGAGCCCTTTATCCCCGAAACGATAACGGTGCACCTGGGGAAGCCCGATGAGGACGCACCGAATGTCACGCTGTCGTTCCCCGATTACATAAAGAATGTTGCGTCAAGCGAAATTTATCCTACCTGGCCCGAAAGTGCCATAAGAGCCAACATCTACGCAATAGTTTCCTACGCTCTCAACAGAATTTACACAGAATACTACCGCAGTAAAGGCTACCCCTTTGACATCACAAGCACGACCGCCTACGATATGGCTTTTGTGGAGGGGCGCGATATATTTCAGCCCATAAGCAGAATAGTTGACGAGCTTTTCAACTCCTATGTGGTAAGAGATAATAACATCGAGCCTTTATTCACCGCCTTTTGCGACGGCAGGCAGGCGACCTGCAACGGACTTACTCAGTGGGGAACTGTAGAACTTGCAAATCAGGGACTTGTTCCCTATGAAATACTGCAAAGATTTTACGGCAACGACATTAACATTATAAGAAACGCTCCCGTTCAGACAAATACGCCGTCATTCCCCGGAATTCCGCTTTCTTTGGGGTATACAAGCAACGCCGTAAAGACAATTCAGACGCAACTTAACCGAATTTCACGCAACTACCCCGGTATCCCCAAAATTGCAAATGTTGACGCTATATACGGCGTTGACACCGAGGCGGCTGTAAAGAAGTTTCAGGAGGTTTTCGGAATGGAGCCTACGGGAATTGTCGACGAGGCGACCTGGTACCGGATTTCATATATCTACACAAGCGTAAAACGGCTTGCCGAGCTTACCTCCGAGGGAGTTTCAATGTCCGATATTCAGAAGCAGTACAGCGGAGAGATAAAAAAAGGCGATACTGGCATAGGCGTTTCAACGATACAATACTACCTTGCCGTCATAGGAGCGTACTATGAAAGAGTTCCCCCCGTTGACATTACGGGCAATTTCGGACAGATGACCGAAAATTCCGTCAAAGCCTTTCAGCAGGTTTTCGGTCTGCCCCAGACGGGAATTGTGGATGAAAGAACCTGGAACGATATTTACAGAGCATACCAGGGTATTGCCGAGAGCGTTCCCACCCCCTCACCCGAGGCGGGAGTTGCACTCTATCCCAACACACTTTTATCAGAGGGTATGACCAGCGAATATGTAAGGCTTTTACAGCAGTATCTTTCATATATCAGCAAGACATATCCTTCTATCCCCGATGTCAACCCCACGGGCTACTTCGGACCTCTCACAAAAAATTCCGTAATAGCCTTTCAGAAAGAGTTCGGCATAGAGCCGTCGGGAGTGGTAGGTCCGCCCACCTGGAACGAGATAACCAGCGTCTACTCCGACCTGAGATTTGGCTTTGACAAAAGACCGCAACAGTTCCCCGGCTATACAATATCATAAAAGGAGCGATGAATTTGGCTTATACAGAAAAGGATAAGCGTGAGCATATAAGGGAGTTACAGCATTATCTTCGCTACCTTGCTTTTCATAACGAGGTGCCTATGGTGATACCCGACGGCATTTACGGCAAGGAAACAAAAAGTGCCGTTATGGACTTTCAGAAACAGCACGGTATTCTCCCCACAGGCGACACCGACAACGAGACCTGGGACAAAATAGTTTATGAATATAACCTCATATCGCCGTATTATAAGCCCCCCGATAGAACGGCACCTTTTACCGACAGCTTTGCCGTAATAAAACACGGCGACAACGGAGATACCGTATTCATCATTCAGATAATGCTTGACACCGTTTCAAAAAACGCAAATTCTGTTCCGAGGATAAACATCGACGGCTTTTACGGCGACCAAACAGAAAATGCGATAAAAAAATATCAGTCGCTCTCGGGGCTTTCGCCCACGGGAGAAACCGATATAAAGACCTGGAATATGCTCTCAAAAAGCTATAATTCACTAAGATAGCTATTTATGATACTTTCCGCCCGATGAAATCTGAAAAGCGCGGTAAATCTGCTCTAAAAGCATTACCCTTGCCAGCTGGTGTGGAAAGGTCAGCTTTGACAGTGAAAGACGCATATCGCATCTTTCCTTGACTTTTTCGGAAAGTCCGAAAGAGCTTCCGATAAAGATATTCATTGTGCCGTATCCGTTAAGAGAGATACTTTCGATTTTTTGCGAAAGCTCCTCCGAAGAAAGCTGTCTGCCCTCTATGCACATTGCAATGTTGAACGCTTTTTTTGAAAAGAAACCCTCCATAGCAAAAGCCTCATCGTCAAGCGCCTTTTTTATCACAGCGTCCGACGGATTATCGGGCAGTCGGCTTTCTGAAAGCTCAGTAATATTCATTTTGCAGAACACTTTCAAGCGTTTTTCATACTCGGCTGAGGCGTCACGCAGATATTGCTCCTTTAATTTTCCCACCGTCACAATGTTTACTGTCAGCATAACTTCTCTCCATTCAAATCAACAGCGTTTACTGCCTTTTGTGACAGTAAGCGCTGTTTATCATTTACTTTAAGTATATTTTTTTAATAATTTACATTTTGTATTCAGCCAAAGGAGGTATGTTATATACTTATAGTAATTATTATATTATATTTTACTGTATGTTAAACAGCACCTCTCGCAAGGTTAAGTCCTGCGTCTTCAAGAGTTTTCGCTCCGTTTAGTCTTGGAGTTCCATTTTCGTTCTTTGAGATAGAGTATTCAACTGTCTTTGCCTTAGCAAAACCTACTGCGTCGGCATAGTAAGTGAGAACGCACTTATCGTCTGTTCTCTCGACAATATCATAATAGAGCCATACACCTCCACGAGGAACACGCTCATAGGGTTCAAAGCCTTCCCACTTTGTAAGGCTTTCCCACGAAGTAACTTCATAGCCTAAGTTATCCCTGACAGCGTTTGTCAAATCGTCCATTGAGGCTATCTCATCGTGGTTGGTATAAGCAAATTCTTTTAAGCTGTTATAATTTATTCCCCCGTCGGCAAAAAGGCTGTCCACATTGTCAAAGTCATTTCCGCCAAGGAAAATTATATAGTTTTCGCAAAGTCTTGCAATAGCGTCGCCCTCTGTTGTTGTTGCGGGAACAGCGTCATCGGGATAAATTTCCCCTACCAAAGATACCGCACCCTCGGTATAAACTCTGTAAAGGTGTTCGCCTTGTCTGAGGGTTGCATTTCCGCCCTCTGTAACATTCACGTTGACAAGAATGTAGTACGCATTGTATGTCTGTCCGAGAGCTGTTGTTTTCTGCTCCTTGAATGTTCCCTCAATGCTGTATCCGCCGAGCTTTGTGGACGGAAGCCACGAGTTGACAGCGTTTTCGTCAGAATTGATTATTTCAGCAATTCTCTGAGCGTCCCCCGACTGTATCGAATCGAAAAGCTCTTTTGTTGCATTAAGAGTAGCCTCAATTACTCCGCTTTCGGAAATATCGGCAGGCACTCTGTCGTTAAAAACAGTGTCCGCAACGGTTGTTTCGCTCGGTGCCGTTGTGTCTGCGGGAGCAGAAGTTCCGCTCTGCTGTTCTGTCCCTACGGGAGCCTGCGGTGTGGTTGGTGTGCAGGCGGTAAGCATAAGCGTTGCAAGCAAAACAGGTAAGTATTTTGTCATTTTATTTTTCATATTTCTTCCTCCTGAGCCCTTTGGCTTGAACTCATTTTACTACAAAAAAAGTTACAAATCAATAGCAATCCTATTACAATTTGGTTACAAAAAAACTGCCGATAAATCGACAGTTAAAATACCATACATTCTCCCTCT
>CAMGJS010000069.1 GCA_946056455.1 uncultured Clostridia bacterium
TAATTATATATCATATATTTTTCGTTTTCAATACTATTTTGCATTTACTGTTTCAAAAAATACATAGTTCATTTTATATACATTGACAAAACAGAACAAATGTTCTATACTTTAACCGAGGAATTTCGGAATACTATTTTCTTGTTTTTGCTTGAAAAAGGCGAGAATAAAACTATTCGCCTATTATTCTGATTGAAGGTGAGTAAATTTGGGAAAAGTTCGTGTTCCATTTGACATAGCCTGCGCCAAGGCGATAAGCAAGCAGAATTTTTCCTCCGATGCCCCGTCGGATGAAAAATACGAAAGAGAGCTTGTCAGAAAAGCGATACGCTATGTTGTCAACCAAGAATTAACCCCTAAACAGAGGCAATATGTCGTTATGTATTACGGTGAAAGACTTTCAATGCCGCAGATTGCAGAACGCTGCGGAGTGTCAAAATCTACCGTATCGAGAACTGTTTTAAGGGCGAGAAAGAATATTGCCGAAAGGTTAAAGCTTTATATCAAACTAAGGACAAAAAATTGATTCTGGAGGAATACTATGACAACGCCGATAGTTGATTTTGTTGAAAAATATGATGAAACAATCAGTTTAAGACTTCATATGCCGGGGCATAAGGGAAAATGCTTTATAAGCCCCGTTGCCGCTGTTCATTCTCTAGATATAACCGAGGTCTGCGGTGCGGACAGTCTTTATGAAGCGGACGGAATAATAAAGGAAAGCGAAGAAAATGCAGCAGAGCTTTTTAAAGCGCATAAGACCATATATTCAACGGGCGGCTCAACGCTGGGTATTCAGACTATGGTTTCGGCGGCTGTACCAGTAGGAGCAAAAATCATCGCCGCAAGGAACGCTCACCGAGCATTTGTCAACACCTGCGCGTTGCTTGACCTTGATGTTGTGTGGGTGACGGGAGAGAATGCCGATGTCATTTCTTCAAATGTTACGGCTAAGGATATTGAAAACGCTCTTTGTAAAGAAAAGGACGCTTATGCCGTTTATATCACAACGCCCGATTATTACGGCAGAATGTGCAATGTAAAGGCTATATCCGAGGTATGTAAAAAGCATAATGTTCCCTTGCTTGTGGATAATGCTCACGGAGCGCACCTTGCCTTTTTGAGAGAAAATCTGCACCCGATTTCTCTCGGTGCTGATATATGTTGCGACTCGGCGCACAAGACCTTGCCCGTTTTAACGGGGGGAGCGTACATTCATATTGCAAATGAAAAATATGCCGAAAGGATAAAGGAAAAGCAATCGGTTTTCGGCTCGTCAAGTCCGTCTTATCTTACGCTCTGCTCTCTTGATTACTGCAACTTTTTCCTTGAAAATTCTGTAAAAGAAGCACTTTGTGAAACGGAGAAAAAAATGTCCGCTTTAAAAGAAAGATTATCGCCTGCGTGGCAGTTTGTTGACGGTGATGTTCTGCACCTTACCGTAGAAAGCTACAAAAGCGGTCTTTCGGGATACGACCTTGCGGACAGACTTCGTGAGAGAGGAATAGAGTGCGAATATGCCGACGATTTATATACCGTTATGCTGTTTTCTCCCATTGACAATGACGAGGACTTTGAAAAGCTCTGCGCCGCTATGGAAAATATCCCACAGCCGAGAATTTTGCTCTATAAGGACGAAATACCCTTTATTCTGCCCGAAAAGGCGATGTCGATAAGGTCGGCAACATTCTCTGAAAGTGAAAAAATCCCCGTTGAAAAAGCCGAGGGCAGAATATGCTCACTTAACGCTGTTCACTGTCCGCCCTGCGTTCCCGTTGTGGTTGCGGGAGAGAAAATAGATAAAAATTCAATCAATATTTTAAAAAAGTATGGCATTTTTGAGATAAATGTGGTAAAATGAATTTCAACGGATAATTTTTTCCGAATTTATAAGCGGGGGCGGCGGTATAATGAAGCTCATATATGCCATTGTCAACAACAGCGACACCAAGAGCGTATGTCAGGCTCTGACAAGCGCAGGATATTATGCTACAAAGCTTGCCTCAACGGGCGGTTTTCTCTCATCGGGGAGCACCACCTTTCTCATATGCGTTGAGGACGGAAAGGTTGACTCCGCTATAAAGATAATATCGGAAAAAAGCCGAAGAAGAAAGCAGTTTGTACCGTCCGTAAATAGCGTCGGAATGGGGACATATTTTTCTTCTCCTCCCATTGAAGTTTCTGTCGGGGGAGCGACAATTTTCGTCACCGATGTGGAAAGGTATGAAAAGGTTTAGCAATGAATAAAATTTACGGCAACGAGGAAATACTGTCCTCGATAGACACTATGTTTTCAACGGGCAGAATACCTCATTCCTTTCTGATTTTCGGAGAAAAGGGGCTTGGCAAAAAGGCTCTTGCAGAAAATATTGCGTCAAGACTTGTGGGCGCTCAAAATATCCACTCGCACCCCGATGTTATCTTTGCACAACACGAGGGAAAGCTGGGCGGATTTAAGGCGGATTATGTAAGAGGTCTTCTGGTTGACGCTTTTATTACGCCTAATAATTCCGAGCGCAAGGTATATGTTTTCACCGACTGCGACAATATGTCGTCCACAGCTCAGAACGCGCTGTTAAAGGTCGTTGAGGAACCTCCGAGGTTTACCTATTTTATATTTACGGTTTCTTCAAAGGACCTTATGTTGCAGACAATTCTTTCAAGAGTGGTCTCTTTCGGAATGAGCGAATGTAAAGAGGACGATTGCCTCAAAGCTCTTCTTGAAAAAGGCTTTTCAGAAAACGAGGCAAGGTCGGCTGTATATGCCTTTCACGGAAATATAGGAATGTGTGAATCTTACCTTTCTGACGATAAGCTGAAAGAACGGATAAACGCTGTAAGGAGCGTTGCCGATTCCGTCGCCGAGTGGGACGAATACAAGACGCTCAAAGCGCTGTATAATTTAGAGGGCGAAAGAAGCGAGATTAAAAGTGCGCTTTACTCCCTTGCAAAAATTTTCAGGGATTCATCGGTTATCCGTTTCGGAGGGGAATGCATAGGCTGTCACCCCGAGGGCTCAAAAGCCTTAGCCGAAAAGCTATCGGCAAAGAAAACGGAAAGCGTTTATTATCTTATCACAGAAACGCTTAAAAAGCTTGATACAAATGTTGCCGTGGGAGCAGAGCTTGCCTCTCTCTGCGGACAGATATATAATCTTTAAGGAGCATACAAATGGCTGAAATTATAGGAGTTCGTTTTAAAAGCGTCGGAAAAATCTATTATTTTGCACCTAATGGAGAAAAGATAGAAAACGGCGCAAAGGTTATTGTTGAAACAGCAAGAGGAGTGGAATGCGGAACTGTCGTTATGCCCAACAGGGAAGTTCCCGACAGCGAGCTTTCTGCCCCTTTAAAACCCGTCATAAGAATAGCAACGGAAAAGGACCTTGAAACCGTTGAACAGAACAAGAAAAAGGAAAAAGAAGCTTTTTCTATCTGCGAGGAAAAAATAGCAAAGCACAAGCTTGATATGAAGCTTGTGGATGTTGAATGTACCTTTGACAACAACAAACTGCTTTTTTATTTCACTGCTGAGAACAGAGTTGATTTCCGTGAGCTTGTCAAGGACCTTGCCTCTGTTTTCAGAACACGAATAGAACTGCGACAGATAGGCGTCCGTGACGAAGCAAAAATGCTCGGTGGACTCGGTATATGCGGAAGACCTTTCTGCTGTAACGGCTTCTTGGGCGAGTTCCAGCCTGTTTCGATAAAAATGGCAAAGGAACAGGGACTTTCTCTCAACCCGACAAAAATTTCGGGCACTTGCAGCAGACTTATGTGCTGTCTTAAATATGAGCAGGAAAGCTATGAGGACCTTATCCGCACAACGCCCAAAGTGAACGCTTATGTCAGCACACCTAACGGAAACGGCTATGTGGAGGAGGTAAACCTCATTACAGGAAAATTGAAAGTCAAGCCCGAAAATTCTGACGGCGCTTCATTCATCATTCACAAGAACGAGGTTTCGATTATCAAGGACGGTGAGATAAGGCTCAGCAAGGACGAAATAAGAGCACTCAAAGGTCTTGAAGATAAATAAAAAAACAACAGCTAAGGAAAGCCCTTAGCTGTTTTCTGTTAATATCCTTCCGAACCGTTTATGGAGTCGTCGTTTTCAACCCAGTCAATAACATTGAAAATCTTGTATTCGGTTTTTGTTACTCTTACGATAACCTTTTCAATTCCTGCGTTTATTATCGCTCTCTTGCACATTGAGCAAGGCTCCACATCGCCGTAAAGCTCACCCGTTTTTGCGTCGTGGCAGGCAAGGTAGATGGTTGCTCCTATCATATCCGCTCTTGATGCGGAAATTATTGCGTTCTGCTCAGCGTGAACGGAACGGCAGAGCTCATATCGTTGTCCTTTGGGGATATTCAGCTTTTCTCTTGTGCAGTATCCGAGGTCGACGCAGTTCGCTCTCCCTCTCGGAGCTCCCACATAACCCGTCGATACGATTTCATCGTTATTAACAATTATTGCGCCGAAGTTTCTTCTCAGGCAGGTGCCCCTTTCAAGAACGGTTTCGGCAATATCGAGATAGTAGTTTATTTTGTCAATTCTGCTCATATTATCACCCTTTCGCAAGTGTCTTTAAAAACTATAACATTTTTTTGCCGTCTTTGCAATACCTTTACAAAAATTGCTCCGTGTGCTATAATTTTTTAAGAATATTTTTTGGGGGAGCTTATGGAAAATCTTACGAACATTTCTGTTGTGCGGGATATTTTATCTCGGCACGGCTTTACCTTTTCAAAAGCGTTGGGACAGAATTTTATCGTCAACCCTGCAATATGCCCTCGTATTGCCGAAGAGGGCGGAGCGAAAAGCGGTTGCGGAGTTATAGAGATAGGAACGGGAATAGGTGTTCTCACCGCCGAGCTTGCAAAAAGGGCGGATAAGGTAGTAGCCATTGAAATAGACACAAGGCTTATGCCCGTCCTTGCAGAAACGCTGTCTGAATTTGACAATGTGAAAATTATCAACGATGATGTTTTAAAGGTTGACCTTAAAAAAATAATCGAGGAAGAATTCGGCGATAAAGAGGTTTATGTCTGCGCAAATCTGCCTTACTATATCACCTCGCCCATAATAATGTCGTTGCTTGAAAACCGACTTCCCATAAAGGCTATCACCGTTATGGTACAAAAAGAGGCAGCGACAAGGCTTTGCGCCGAACTGAAAAGTCGTGATGTGGGAGCGGTGACCGTTGCAGTAAGGTATTATTCCGAGCCGAAGCTGCTTTTCAATGTTTCAAGGGGGAGCTTTATGCCGTCCCCGAATGTTGACAGCGCCGTCATAAGACTTGACATAAAAAACGACCGCCTTGTTGATGACGAACAGCACTTTTTCAAGGTGGTGAGAGGGGCGTTCTCTCAACGGAGAAAAACTCTTGCAAACTCGCTTTCGTCTTCGCTCTCAATAGACAAGCAGGTTGTGACCGAGGCTATTGTTTCTGCGGGACTTCAAGAAAATGTCCGCCCCGAACAGCTTTCAATGGAGGACTTTATAAATGTTGCCAAAAGCGTCAAAAAAGTTTGACGCTTTTATTTTTTTGCCCAAAAGGCGACTTTTGCGGATATTTTTTGCTCCCTCCATATGACAGAATTTTCCAATAAAAAATGATACTATATTATTTGCGGATTTTTCAAAGGGGAATGACAAGCCGAATTTTTTTAATACACGGAGGAAGTTAAAATGCACAAAATCAACGCTTTAAAATCGAATGTTGCGGCAAGGCAGACCTTTTTGTCAATTATGAGGGGAAGTGTAATTTTTCTTTTGTCAATGCTGTTTGCGTTTTCAAAAATAAGGGGTATTCCGTCGCCTTATATTGCCGTTTTTTCGGGCATATTGCCCGTGAGCTACGGCGTTGTCGCTTTTATGGGAGCAATGCTTACATACTTTATTTCGGGAACGGTAGGACTTTGTATTCCCGAGATAACGGCAATGCTGATAATTTTT
>CAMGJS010000070.1 GCA_946056455.1 uncultured Clostridia bacterium
CTTGCCGATACCGCGGGTGGAGCCGGTGATGATTGCGACCTTACCGGTCAGGTCATAGGTGGGAAGATTGAAAGCCATGGATAACGGGGTCAGCAAATTCCATGGATTCAAGGATTACAGGGTGCTTGGGGTCACAAAGTGTGTCGCCTGTTGTAGTATTCTTCAAACCAACGGCAGCGTAGATATCACCTGCGTAGCATGTTTCGATATCTGTTCTGTGGTTAGCGTGCATCTGAAGAATACGACCAAATCTTTCGTTAGAGTCCTTATTTGCGTTAAGAACTGTAGAACCTGCGTTGATTGTTCCCGAATATACGCGGAAGAACGCAAGCTTTCCTACGAACGGGTCAGTTGCAATCTTGAATGCAAGAGCCGCAAAAGGTTCGTCATCGGAAGAAGGTCTTGTTGTTTCTTCTCCTGTTTCGGGGTTAATGCCCTTGATATCTTCGATATCGGTAGGTGCGGGCATATAGTCGATGATAGCGTCAAGAAGCTTCTGAACACCCTTGTTCTTGTAAGATGTTCCGCAGGTTACGGGAACCATCTTGTTTGCAATGGTGGACTTTCTGATGCACTTCTTGATTTCTTCTATGGTAAGCTCTTCGCCTGCGAAGAACTTTTCCATAAGAGCGTCATCCTGCTCTGCCACATGCTCAATAAGAGCGTCGTGGTATTCCTGAGCCTTTTCCTTCATATCATCGGGAATTTCTTCCACTCTGATATCTTTTCCAAGGTCGTCATAATAAACATAAGCCTTCATCTCAACAAGGTCAATAATTCCCTTGAAGGTGTCTTCCGAGCCTATCGGAAGCTGAATCGGAACTGCGTTTGCGTGAAGTCTTGTATGCATCATGTCAACAACTCGATAGAAGTCAGCACCCATAATGTCCATCTTATTTACATAAGCCATACGGGGAACATGATACTTATCAGCCTGACGCCAAACTGTTTCCGACTGAGGTTCAACACCGCCCTTAGCGCAGAGAACTGTTACAGAACCGTCGAGTACACGAAGTGAACGCTCAACCTCAACTGTAAAGTCAACGTGGCCGGGAGTGTCGATTATGTTGATTCTATGGCCTGCCCAGTAGCAAGTTGTAGCAGCGGAAGTGATAGTGATACCTCTTTCCTGCTCCTGCTCCATCCAGTCCATTGTCGCAGCACCCTCGTGAGTTTCGCCAATCTTATGATTAACGCCTGTGTAGAACAGGATACGCTCGGTCGTGGTTGTTTTACCTGCGTCAATGTGAGCCATTATACCAACATTTCTGGTCATTTCCAGTGAACAATCTCTTGGCATAATATCCTCCTTGTTATACTACTGAACAAATCACCAACGGAAATGTGCAAAAGCCTTATTAGCTTCAGCCATTTTGTGTGTATCGTCACGCTTTTTGCAAGCGCCGCCCATACCGTTGAGTGCGTCCATAATTTCTCCTGCAAGTCTTTCCTTCATTGTCTTTTCGTTTCTTGCTCTTGAATATGTTGTAAGCCATCTGAGTCCCAATGTCTGGCGTCTTTCGGGACGAACCTCCATAGGAACCTGATATGTCGCACCACCTACACGGCGAGCCTTAACTTCGAGAACGGGCATAATATTTTCCATTGCCTGTTCAAACGCTTCGAGAGCGTCTTTACCGGTTTTTTCTGCTACGATTTCGAATGCACCGTAAACAATCTTCTGAGCTACACCCTTCTTACCGTCAAGCATAACATTGTTGATAAGACGAGTAACGAGCTTTGAGTTGTATACAGGGTCCTGCAAAACATCACGCTTTGCAACATTACCTCTTCTTGGCATTCCGCTTCCCTCCTTCATATAATGATATCATAGGTACTCGTTTCATCCGCATATTTTATATACGGAAAACCCGTCGACCAATGCAGAGGCGCCTGTATACATTATAATATATATACAGATACTCCACATAAATCGTGGTATCGAGATTACTATAAAATGGTTTGCAAAAGTCTTACGAAGAATATTACTTCGCTGCTCCTGCCTTCGGTCTCTTTGCACCGTACTTTGAACGAGCCTGCATTCTCTTTGCAACACCCTGTGCGTCAAGAGTACCACGGATGATGTGGTAACGAACACCGGGGAGGTCCTTAACTCTTCCGCCTCTGATAAGAACAACAGAGTGTTCCTGCAGGTTGTGTCCTATTCCGGGAATGTAAGCTGTTACTTCAGAACCGTTTGTAAGTCTTACTCTGGCGATTTTTCTCATAGCTGAGTTAGGCTTCTTAGGTGTAGCTGTTCTTACTGCTGTGCAAACACCACGCTTCTGAGGTGAAGTCTGCTCGATAGCTACCTTCTTCTTGGCATTGTAACCTTTGAGAAGTGCGGGAGCTGTCGATTTCTTTTCGATAACATCTCTTCCCTTGCGAACTAACTGGTTAAAGGTTGGCATTATATCGATCTCCTTTCTTGAAAAATTCTGCTGTGAAAATACATAAATTAAGGCATAGCTTGCCCTATATATAATCACGCTAGATTATTGTACTATAATATTTTTGCAATGTCAAGCGTTTTATACAAAATTTTGCGCCTTATTTGTTACAATATGCAAAAAAACATATATTTTATTCTATCATTTGTGTGAATTGACAATCCGAGGAAAAAACAAAGGTTAATATTTTTCAATAAATGCTATTGTTCACAATTTATTCATTGACAAAGAGCATATTTAATGATATAACAAATATGTGAACAAATGCTCATATATTGAGGTGATAGTATGGAAAACAAAAATGAAGTTATCGAAAAATGCGATTATATTCACGCTCACGAGGATATTATAAAAAAGGTCGAGGAGCTTATGCCCGACGAAGAGCTTTTATATGATTTGTCAGAGCTTTTCAAGGTTTTCGGTGATTCGACAAGGATAAGAATGTTATATGTTCTTTCGGAGTCGGAAATGTGCGTTTGCGACCTTGCGACAATTCTTGGAATGACGCAGTCGGCAATTTCTCATCAGCTGAGAGCGTTGAAACAAAGCAAGCTCGTCAAATGCAGACGGGACGGCAAGTCGGTCTTTTATTCTCTTGCCGACAGTCATGTAAAAACAATTTTAGAGCAAGGTCTTGAACATATAGAGGAATGAGGTTTTTGATATGGGATACTGGGATAAGATTTCGGGAATATACGATTTTGCGGAGCTTTTTAACAGAAAGGCATATTCGGGAATGATAGCCTATGTTGAAAGGCTTGTGCCGAAAAATTCAAAGGTGCTTGACTGCGCCGCAGGAACAGGCGAGCTTTCAATAGCCGCCTCCAAAAATGCAGAGAGCGTTATTTCAACGGATATGTCCTCGGCTATGCTTGAAGTGGCTGAGAAAAAGTGTTTAAGAAAGCATATTGACAATGTGTTTTTTGACGAGCGCAACATTTTTCACCTTGACGATACCGATGAAAGCTATGATGTTGTCATTGCGGGAAATGTCCTTCACCTGATAAAGTCGCCAGAAAAGGCTGTCAAGGAGCTTGCAAGGGTAACAAAAAAAGGCGGACGACTTATTCTTCCCACATTTCTTGTTGACGAAAATTCTCCTGCGATAAGGCTTTATAAGCTTTTCGGATACAGACAGGAAACAAGCTTTACCGCAGAAAGCTATCTTGAAATGCTTGAAAATTGCGAGATAGGCGACATTCACCTTAAAGTGATTGACGGGCTTGTTCCCGTTGCATTCGCCGTTATAAACAAAAAGAAAGAGGTTTTATGATATGAAAAAGGTATATAAACTTGAAAATCTTGACTGTGCAAACTGTGCCGCTAAAATGGAAGAGGCAATTCAGAAAATAGACGGTGTGACAAGTGCGAATGTAAGCTTTATGCGCCAAAGGCTTACAATAGAAGCAGATGAAGAAATCTTTGAAGATGTTATTGCAAAGGCTCAGAAGGCTTGCAAGAAGATTGAGCCCGATTGCACTATCTGCGTTTAGGTGAGCGTTATGAATAAAAAACAAAAAAGAAATCTTATAAGAATAATCGTCAGCGGAGTATTGCTCGTCGGAATATCTATTATATTTAAAATGTTTCCGACAAATTTATTTGTTTTGAAATTAGCCGTATATATTCTGCCTTATGCTGTTATAGGATATGACATTCTCTATAAGGCTGTAAGAAATATCTTTCACGGTCAGATTTTTGACGAAAACTTTTTGATGTCAATAGCTACCGTCGGAGCGTTTATCTTAGGTGAATACCCCGAAGCTGTCGCTGTAATGCTTTTCTATCAGGTCGGAGAGTTGTTTCAGAGCTGTGCTGTTGAAAGGTCGAGAAAATCAATATCAGACCTTATGGATATATGTCCCGATTATGCTAATGTCGAGCGTGACGGAAATATAGAAGAGGTTTTGCCCGAAGAGGTCGCAGAGGGTGAAACGATAGTCATAAAGCCGGGTGAAAAAATCCCGATTGACTCGGTTGTAACAGAGGGTTCATCGGAGATAAACACATCTGCTTTAACGGGAGAATCGTTGCCGAGAGAGGTCAATATCGGGGACAATCTTATAAGCGGATGTATCAACGGAAGAGGTCTTTTAAAGGCAAAAACCACAAAGACATACGACAACTCGACTGTTGCAAAGATACTCGACCTTGTTGAAAATTCATCGTTACGAAAAGCAAAGTCCGAGAACTTTATAACAAAGTTTGCAAAATACTACACTCCTGCGGTAATAGGACTTGCTGTTCTTATCGCAGTTATCCCTCCCCTGCTCTTTCACGGAGAATGGAGCAAATGGATTGAGCAGGCACTTATAATGCTTGTTATTTCCTGCCCGTGCGCTCTTGTTATTTCTGTTCCGTTAAGCTTTTTTGGCGGAATAGGCGGAGGTTCAAAAAAAGGTATTCTCATAAAAGGAAGTACCTGCATAGAGGCTCTTTCAAAGGCGGAAATAGCCGTATTTGACAAAACGGGAACACTGACAAAAGGCAACTTCAAGGTGACGGCTGTTCACCCGAAAGAGTATTCGGAAGAAAAGCTTTTGGAATATGCCGCACTTGCAGAAAGCTTTTCGGACCACCCCGTTTCCATTTCACTCAAAGAAGCCGCTAAACAAAATCTTGACAGCGGCAGAGTAACGGAGAACGAAGAAATCGCAGGTCACGGAGTAATATCGAAAATTGACGGAAAGACAGTTGCTGTCGGCAACGGCAGACTAATGGGCAAAGTAGGAGCCGAGTGGCACGAATGTCACAAAACGGGAACTGTTATCCACATTGCTATTGACGGAATATATGCAGGTCATATAATTATATCCGACGAGATAAAAAAAGAAACAAAGCCTGCGTTAAAGGCTCTTTCTGACTTGGGAATAAAGCGGAAAATTATGCTGACGGGCGACAAAAAATCGGTTGCCGAAAGCGTTTCAAAAGAACTTGACATAAGCGAATTCTATTCTGAGCTTTTGCCTGCCGACAAGGTTTCCAATGTCGAAAAGCTGATGAAAGAAAAAGCTGTCGGAAAGTCGCTTTTATTTGTCGGTGACGGAATAAACGACGCACCTGTTCTCACTCTTGCCGACATAGGAATAGCTATGGGAGCGTTAGGCTCGGACGCGGCAATAGAGGCGGCAGATGTTGTTATTACTGACGACAACCCCGAAAAAATCGCTATTGCAGTAAAGCTTTCAAAAAAGACTATGCAGATAGTGAAGCAGAATATCGTTTTTGCTCTTGCGGTTAAAATAATAATTATGCTTTTAGGCATTTTGGGAATAGCGAATATGTGGCTTGCAGTGTTTGCAGATGTGGGAGTATCGGTCATTGCGATACTCAATGCAATAAGGTGTTCAAAGGTTGAATAGATATAAAAAGTGCCGAGGGAATTCCCTCGGCACATTTTTTATTCTACAAATTCTTTTCTTATCTTTTCAGCAAAATAAAGCGAGCCGCAGAAGATGACAACATCCTC
>CAMGJS010000071.1 GCA_946056455.1 uncultured Clostridia bacterium
TTTCAGATTTCAGGAGGTGTGAAATGGCAGGTTTTGACATAAGCAGCGGCAATTTGTTAGAGGCGATTTCACGCCGCAGAGACGATTATGTAATCGTTCACGATTTTTCTTCCGGGATAACAAAGATACCCGACGAGATGAAAAACAAATTCGGTCTTACTACCGATATGCCCAGGAACTTTTTTGAGCAGTGGTTCAAAATCATCCATGAGGACGACAAAAACCTTGTCAAGACCTCGTTTGACAACATTCACCGCGGAATTTCGGACACTCATTATGTTGAGTACAAGGTTCGTGATAAAGTCGGCGGATGGATACAGTTCCGTGAAAGAGGAACAGTTATCCGTGACGGAATGGGCAACCCCGATATTTATCTTGCAACGATAACAAATATCGGCAAGAGAGAAAATATCGACAGCATAACAGGACTTCGCAACAAAAAGGAATTTGAAAACCGCATTAAAATGTATATTGCCGACAAGAAAAATTTCGGCATTATGATACTCAATATCGACGATTTCAAGAATATCAACGCCCTTTACGGCAGAGAATTCGGCGACAACGCTCTTCGCTCGATAGGTCAGCTTATCGTCAAGAGCCTGCCGTCCCACTGCACCGCTTATCGACTTGACAGCGACGAATTCGGAATAATTTTCCTCAACGCATTAAAGTCAGATATAAAGCAGATTTTTATAAATATCAACAACCGCACCTCCGTTCAGCAGGAGTTCAACGGTCAGAGATACTACTGCACAATATCAGCAGGATGCTGTAAGTTCAGCGAAACGAACAACAGCTTTGATATTCTTGTCAACAACTCCCACAGCGCTCTTGACTTTGCAAAAGAAAAGGGCAAGGGCAGAATTGTATTCTTTGAGCCTAAGCTCACCGAAAACAAGCCGAGAGAATTGCATCTCACAGAGCTTTTGCACGAAAGCATCGAGCATAATTTTGAAGGCTTTGAGGTTTACTGTCAGCCGCAGGTTTATGCCGAAAGCGGTTATCTTAAAGGAGGAGAAGCGCTTCTTCGCTGGAAATGCGACGAATACGGAAATGTTCCTCCGTCGGAATTTATCCCCATTCTTGAAAAAACGGGAATGATAGCGCATGTGGGAAAGTGGGTTTTTGAGGAGTCCGTCAGAATTTGCGCAAAATGCGTAAAATACAATCCCGATTTCAAGATGAGCATAAATGTATCCTATGTTCAGTTGCTTGACGAATCGTTCCTTGATTTTATCGACAAGGTTATATCACGATATGGAATAAATCCGAAAAATATCATAGTGGAATTTACCGAAAGCTGTTTTATCACCGAACGGAACCTTGTTTCAAAAGCTTTTGAAACTATCCGCAAAAAAGGCATAAAAATAGCTATGGACGATTTCGGAACGGGCTATTCCTCTCTTGAAGTTCTCAAAGAGTTCCCCGCCGACATTGTAAAGATAGACAAAGCTTTTGTAAAGAATATCAAGTCAAGCAATTTTGACCGCACCTTTATCAAATTCGTTGTCGAGCTTTGTCACGATGTGGACATTGAGGTTTGTCTTGAAGGTGTTGAGCGCGAGGACGAATACAAGATAGTTCTTCCGATGCGACTTGATTTCATTCAGGGCTATCTCTTTGGAAAGCCTCTCAGCGAGTCAGCCTTTTCTGAGCAGTTTTTAAAAGTCAGGTAAGGAGTAATCTATGCCCGATAATTTTGAAAAAGACATCTATGACGAAATAGAATATGAATTTGAAAAAGAAGACCGCAAAAACCGAATAATCGTTGCACTTTGCATTGTTCTTGTCGCTTTGATAATTATTGCTGTGATTTTCGGAATATCTTATTTTAAAGAGCGCAACAAGGCTATCTACACCATTGCCGAAGCGTCCGCACTCGAATCCGAGAACGAAGCGATAATCAAAGCAAACGAAAAATCGGCAGTAAAGGTCGACGACAGCAGACTCTATTTCAAGGACGGTCTTCTGGGCGAGGTGTGGCTCCCCGTTCTTTCGGGAGTGGAAAAGAACACTCTTGACGGGACATCGTTTGAAAAGGACGAAAACGGCAGGATATACTATGCCGAAAACGGCGAAAAGCTGTCAGAGTTCGGCATTGATGTTTCGGCTCACCAGCACGATATTGACTGGAAAAAGGTCAAGGAAAGCGGAGTCGAATTCGTTATGATACGAATAGGCAACCGTGGGTACGAAACGGGAAATATATCTCTTGACAAATACTTTCTGCAAAATATAAAGGGCGCAAAAGCGGCGGGAATAGATGTTGGAGTGTACTTCTTCTCTCAGGCGGTTTCTCTTGAAGAGGCTGTGGAGGAGGCGGAATTCGTCCTTGACATTTTAGACGGCGAAGAGCTCACCTACCCCGTTGTCTACGACTGGGAAATCATAGGAACAGATCCTGCGCGGTCCGATACCGTTTCAGCCGAGACCGTCAACGACTGCGCCGTTGTTTTCTGTGAGATGATGAAGAACGCAGGCTACAAGCCGATGGTTTATATGTCACGCAGAATGGGATATTTCAAGTTTGATTTAAGTCGTCTTAAAGACTATGACATCTGGCTTGCCGAATACGGCGATGTTCCCACAATGTATTATAAGTTCGATATGTGGCAGTATTCCTGCGAAGGCTCGATAGACGGTATCGAGGGCGATGTTGATATGAATATCTGCTTTAAGGATTATAGTAAAGAATAAAAAAATAAATCTTTCGGATATGTTTTTATCCGAAAGATTTTATTTTTACATTAACGCGCGAACTTCTTCCGCCGTCGCTATTCTGCTGCTGAAAGCAGTTGCGTTGCAGGCGGCTATTCCCATATTAAAGGCGTACATTATATCGCCCTCGCTGTCAAAATATCCTGCAATAAAGCCTGCCGCAAGGCTTTCCTTGGCACCGTATGTGTTGACGACATTTCCCTTTGGGGCAGGAGAATGGAGCGCCTTGCCGTCTTTCGTTACGATAACCGTTCCGTGTGCACCCAGGTATACAACAACATTTTTCGCTCCCTCTTCGCACATTTTTCCTGCGTACCACGCAGCGTCCGAATGGTCTTTGAGCTCTATCCCGAAATGCTTTTCAAGACCTTTTTTATCCGCCCTTATCAGAAACGGCTCGTTTTCAAGCACCTTATCAAGAGAGGGATTGTCGGTGTCTGAAACTATGTTAAGTCCTCTGCCTGAAAAGGTCTTTAAAATATCCTCATAAAAGTCTTTGGGGAAGCCTGACGGCAAATCGCCCATCATAACGAGCATATCACCCTCGGACAAAAGGTCAAGCTTGCCGTAGAGAAGCTCAATATCGTTTTTGGTGACAGAAAGTCCCTTGCCCATAATATCGGTTGGCTTTATTGTGTCAATTCTAATATTGATGCAGTCGGCAGGATTTCCGTTGACTCTTATAAATCCCGTTGTGCAACCGAGCTGTGCAAGAAAATCCTCGATAAATGCACCCGTAATTCCCGAAACAAACCCCAGCGTCATACTGGGATAGCCAAGATTATTGAGCATCAGAGAAATATTCACTCCCGTACCGCCGATAAAAACATCGGCCTTGTCAGGCGTCAATAAAGCGCCCTGTTGAAAAGAGTGTACCTTTGCGTAATATTCAACGGTAGGAAAAGGTGTCACCGTATAAATCATCTTATCGCCCCCATAGTAACCTAACCCCCGAAACTTTTTGCGGTTTCGGGGGATTATTTTATTTTCCGAACTTTGAGATCATCTTTTTGAGCTTTGAAGCCTGATTGTTGAGGTCGTCGGAAGCGGCGGCGCTTTCCTCCGCTGTCGCTGTTGCCGATGTCATAAATTCGGCGATATCGCCTATCTTTTCACGGACATTGTTCATATTTTCCTGCTGTTCATAGGACTGCTCGTTTATGCGTACGATAATATCGTCGATAGCGTTTGTCTGTTCAACAACCTCTTTGAGCGAGTCGGACGCTTCATCGGCAAGGCTCTTTCCGTTGTTAACTGCGCGGACAGAGTATTCGATAAGCTCCGAGGTCTGCTCAGAAGCTTCCGAGCTCTTTTCGGCAAGGTTCTTGACTTCGTCGGCAACAACTGCAAAGCCCTTACCTGCCTCTCCTGCTCTTGCCGCCTCGATAGAAGCGTTAAGCGCAAGGATATTTGTCTGGAACGCGATATCTTCGATAGTTTCGATAATAGTTCTTATCTTTTCGCTGGATGAAGAAATATCGTCCATAGCTTCAAGAAGCTTCTGCATCTGCTTACTGCTCTTCTGAACAACATCCGCCGTATTCTTTGCGATTTCACGGGCGTCGTCCGTTCCCTTTACATTGTCCGTTATCTTCTTTGAAACTCCGTTTACCTCTTCAACGATTTCAGAGATAAGCGAATTCTTATCCGAAACGCTCATAGCAAGGCGGTTTGCGTTGCCTGCAACCTCTCCCGCTCCGCTTGTAACACTTGCAGAAGCATTTTCGATACCGTCAAAAATCTCGGCAAGAGAATTTGAAATATGATTGAGCGAGGTTTCTATGGACGAGTAATCGCCTATATATTCAACATCGGACTTTCTGTTAAATTCTCCGCAGGTCATTCCTTCAAGGCGGTTTGCAATATCGTCGATATAACGCTTTACAACGCTGTTGTTATCCTCGATAGCACGACATACCGAGCCTATCTCGTCATTTTCCGAATACTCGAATTTTGTTCCGAGGTCGCCCTCAGCAACTCGTTTTGCCTCAACCGCAATTTTTTGAAGAGGTGCAAACGCTTTCTTGATAAGAACCGAAACGCTGATGATAATCACAATGGTGAACCCGATAGCAAGAACAACAAAAAATCCCGTTATTCCCTTGGTGTCATATTCATATTCAGCCTTATCGAAAACATAGCCTATCTTCCAGCCCGTAGCCTCAATAGGTCTTTCGGAGTATACAACGCCGTTTTTGGACGCTGTTTTGAATTTCTGTATCGTTCCGTCATAGTTCTTTGCGTCATATTTGGGAAGATAATCTGTAAACGGGAAGAAAACATCGTTGCCGTCACCGTCTACATAGGGCGAAAGCGCTGTATCGTTGTGGATTAAAATATCTCCGCTTTCTGTAAGAAGAACGGCAAAACCATTCTCGTCGATTTTCAATGAGTTTACAGTTTGGGCAACCTGGTCAAGAAAGATATCGTGCGCCATAACGCCGATTATTTTTCCGTTCTTTTCTATCTTTTTGGATATTGTAATAACAAGCCTGCCCGAATCAGCGTCGGTATAAGGGTCAGAAATCACAACGCCGTCTGAATTAAGGGACGCTTTATACCAATCTCTTGAAGTAGGGTCCCATTCACCAGGAGCAGGCTCCCATCCTCCGCCGAAAATCGCGCTCTTGTCCTGAAAGCCTATGTAAACATCGTAAAGGTCTGCGTCGGAGGAAAGAGCGTCGGTAAGGAACGCTTTGCCTTTTTTAAGGTCTGCGTCATATCCGCGGTTTATAAATTCGTCCGCTGTATATTCAACAAAGAAAGCTTTTTTGTCAAGCCAAGCCGAAAGCTCGTTTGAGCAACCGTCAAGGCTAACATCTATAGTTTCCTTTTTAGCCTCGGAATGTGCGGCGCTTGCAATAATTCCCGCCGTTGTTGAAAGCAGTGCAACAACTAAAACTGCACAAAGAATTATATTCCTGCTGACACGAAATCTTATTCCCTCGCCTAAAAATTTCAAAGAAATCATCCCCAAAGATAATATTTTAATAATTGTACCATAAAACCAAAAAAATGTAAAGGAAAATTTGCGTTTTTAACTAAAATTTGTATTGACTTTACAATTATTTTGTGATAAATTGTATACATGGGAGATAATCTCCCGTTTATTTTTTTTGCGGAGGTTTTACACTATGGGTTGCAATCACAACTGTGCTGAGTTTTCTTCAGACGATGCTGAAAATGCTG
>CAMGJS010000072.1 GCA_946056455.1 uncultured Clostridia bacterium
AGCTGTTTTATATTGGGAGCGGAAATGATACGGGGTAGTTTTGCAATGGAGCAACGAAAGCTGTCGCGAATGGACAAGAACGCACGGATTTTTGCGTAGTTACCGAGCCACAAAATAGCGGTACTCATAATGTTATTACGAATTGCCCTGCGCGGGCACGCGCCGTGTTTTGCCACGACTTTCACGGGAGAAAAAGTAGGTCGCTCTCCGCAGAGGGCGAAACACTCTCGCACACCAAAGGTGTGCTTAAAAAGGGCATCGTGAGAACGATACCCTTTTCGTCATCTCTGGCGTTCCCGAGGTGATTCGAACACCCGACCTACCGCTTAGGAGGCGGTCGCTCTATCCTGCTGAGCTACGGAAACATATCCGCCCCGCAAAAGCAGGGCGTATTTTGTTAAAATCTGATTTTTTCTTCGATATATGACTTTACTTCCGCAATAGGAATACGAACCTGCTGCATTGAATCTCTTTCACGGACAGTTACGCAGCCGTCTGTTTCGCTCTCAAAGTCGTATGTGATACAGAACGGAGTTCCGATTTCGTCCTCACGGCGATATCTCTTGCCTATTGCACCTGCGTCGTCATAATCGGTCATAAAGTAAGCCGAAAGTTCGTCAGCAAGCTTTGAGGCAGGCTCTGCAAGCTTTTTGGAAAGAGGAAGAACAGCCGCCTTGAAGGGCGCAAGGAACGGATGGAAGTGCATAACCGTTCTTGTTGAGCCGTCTTCGAGAGTTTCCTCGTCATAAGCCTCTGTAACCATTGAAAGGAACAGACGCTCAACGCCAAGCGAGGGCTCGATAACATAGGGGATATATTTCTCGTTTGTTTCGGGGTCAAAGTATTCAAGGCTCTTTCCGCTTGTCTTGATGTGCTGAGTAAGGTCGTAGTCTGTTCTGTCGGCAACTCCCCAGAGCTCGCCCCAGCCGAACGGGAAGAGGTATTCAAAGTCTGTTGTCGCCTTTGAGTAGAAGCAAAGCTCCTCGGGGTCGTGGTCACGGAGACGGAGGTTTTCTTCCTTTATGCCGAGAGAGAGCAACCAGTCACGGCAGAAGCCTCTCCAATAAGAGAACCATTCAAGGTCTGTTCCCGGCTTGCAGAAGAATTCAAGCTCCATCTGTTCAAATTCACGGACACGGAAGATGAAGTTTCCGGGAGTGATTTCGTTTCTGAACGATTTTCCCACCTGAGCAACACCGAAGGGGACCTTCTTTCTGCTCGTTCTCTGAATATTTGCAAAGTTTACAAAGATACCCTGAGCGGTTTCGGGGCGAAGATAAAGCTCCGCCTTTGAGTCCTCGGTTACGCCCTGGAATGTCTTGAACATAAGGTTGAACTGACGGATATCGGTGAAGTTGTGCTTTCCGCAGTTGGGGCAGGGAATGTTCTTTTCCTTTATGTATTCGGTCATCTGCTCGTTTGTCCAGCCCGCAGGATTTGTGCCGTCAAAATCCTCGATAAGATTGTCGGCGCGGTGACGAGTCTTGCACTCTTTACAGTCCATAAGAGGGTCGGAAAATCCGCCAAGATGTCCCGAAGCTACCCATGTCTGAGGGTTCATAAGAATAGCGGAATCAAGTCCCACATTGTATTTATTTTCCTGCACAAACTTTTTGAGCCAAGCCTTTTTGATATTGTTTTTAAGCTCTACTCCCAAGGGGCCGTAGTCCCAGGTGTTTGCAAGACCGCCGTAGATTTCACTTCCGGGGTATACAAAGCCTCTGCCCTTGCAAAGAGCCACTAATTTGTCCATAGACTTTTCGGTGTTTTTCATCGGTGATACTCCTTTTCTTTTTTGATACGCTCTTTTTATTTTAGTAAATATTTTCGTCTTTGTCAATGATTTTCGGTAATTTTGTTCTGAGTGAGGGCATAAGATTTAACAAAAATAAAAAGGAGCGGAAATTATGGTAGCTGTTTCGGTAAAAACAGAAAGAATAAAGTCGTTTTTTATGATTATGCTTATGCTCGCTATACTCGGGGGCTCGGCACTTTTTTTAAGGCACCTCAAAGACAGCGAAAAGATTATGCTTCCAAGCGAAAGCGAAAGGCTTGTCTTTCTTGAAGACAACGGATACTCCCCCGTAAAAAAAGATGAAGTCCCCACCGTTATCCCGATTGTATGGAACGAGGTCTATGAAGATTACAACCTTTTGCAGAAAGAACAGGGCTTGGGGCTTGACGATTTCAGGGGCAAAAACGCAGTAAGGCACATCTATTCAAGCGGTGACAAGGAGATTACTCTTCTTATATACGACAATCAGCTTATCGCCGCCGATGAATACGATTATCTTTCAAGAGAGCAGAACAGAGTTCTTTCTATGCAACAAAAATAATAAAGGGTACCGCTTAAAGCGATACCCTTTGATTTGCTATGTAATTCGTGTAAATTACTTGATGATTGTGAGCTTGTCGCCGAAGAGGGGAAGGGGCTTTGCTTCGTTGTTAACTGTAGCAACAAGGTTGAGTATCCAGAAAACAAATTCAACGATGTAGCAAATCCAGCCGAGAACGGGGATTATTCCGCAGATAATGCTCATAAATACGAGAAGAAGAGACTGATTAGCCTTGAACTTCGAGTAGGGTGAATCCTTCATTGAATCAACACAGAAAACAAGGAAGAAAAGAATGGGGAAAATAGCCATAAGGATACACATTGTTCTGTTTGCTTCAATATCCGCCTGGTCGTAAACTTTAACTTCGTCTGCCATAGTAATACTCCTCCAAAAATAAAGATTGATAACATAAGTATAGCTAATTATACTGCAAAGGTCAATAAATAATTCGTATTTTTATTTTTATTTATACGATTATTCAATGCCCGTCTGCATTTGCACTTCTTTTTTGTGCAAATAAACAATATCCGAGGTTTTTCGCCCCGATTTTGCTTTGCACGCCTTAAAATACTTGACTTTATTGTGTCAAAGTAATATAATATCAATGTATATCTTTTACAAATATTTTTGCGGAGGTTAGATAATATGGCAAGAGTTTATAATTTCAGCGCAGGCCCCGCCGTTCTTCCCGAGGAAGTTCTCAGAGAAGCGGCAGACGAAATGCTCGACTACAAGGGAACAGGAATGTCCGTTATGGAAATGTCCCATCGTTCAAAGGCTTATGACGCTATCATCAAAGAAGCGGAAGCAGACATCAGAGACCTTATGAACATTCCCGACAACTACAAGGTACTCTTTTTGCAGGGCGGTGCGTCACAGCAGTTTGCGGCTGTTCCTATGAACCTTATGAAGAATAAGAAAGCGGCATACATAATCACAGGTCAGTGGGCAAAGAAGGCTTATCAGGAGGCTCAGATTTACGGCGAGGCTGTTGCCGTTGCTTCATCTGCAGACAAGACCTTCTCATATATCCCCGATTGTTCGGACCTTGACATTCCCGACGACGCAGACTATGTTTACATCTGCGAAAACAACACAATTTACGGTACAAAGTTCTGGGAACTCCCCAACACAAAGGGCAAGGACCTTGTTGCCGATGTTTCATCCTGCTTCCTCTCAGAACCCGTTGATGTTACAAAATACGGCGTTATCTACGGCGGTGTTCAGAAGAACATAGGACCTGCGGGCGTTGTTATCGCTATTATAAGAGAAGACCTTATCCGCGACGATGTTCTTCCTGGCACTCCCACAATGCTCAAATGGAAGACTCAGGCAGACAACGACAGCCTTTACAACACACCTCCCTGCTACGGTATCTATATCTGCGGCAAAGTGTTCAAGTGGATAAAGAAAATGGGCGGACTTGAAGCTATGAAGGCTCACAATGAAAAGAAGGCAAAAATCCTTTACGATTACCTCGACGAAAGCAAGCTCTTCAAGGGTACTGTTGAAAAGAAGGACCGTTCTCTTATGAATGTTCCCTTTGTAACAGGCAACGAAGAACTCGACGCTAAGTTTGTCAAGGAAGCAAAGGCGGCAGGCTTTGAAAACCTTAAAGGACACAGAACTGTCGGCGGTATGAGAGCTTCAATCTACAACGCTATGCCTATCGAGGGCGTTGAAAAGCTTGTTGAATTTATGAAGAAGTTTGAGGCTGAAAACGCCTAACCCTATTACTATTAAAGGTGTGATTAAAATGTTTAATATCAAAACACTCAATAAAATCGCAAAAATCGGAACAGACAGATTTGACGCAAACTATGCGGTATCCGACAGCTGTGAAAACCCCGACGCTATTATGGTAAGAAGCGCCGCTATGCACGATATGGAATTCGGCTCAGACCTTCTTGCTATTGCAAGAGCAGGCGCAGGCGTAAACAATATCCCTCTTGACAGATGCGCTGAACAGGGTATCTGCGTATTCAATACCCCAGGTGCAAACGCAAACGCCGTTAAGGAACTTGTTCTCTGCGGTATGCTCCTTGCATCGCGCGACATTGTTGGCGGTATCTCCTGGGTACAGTCTGACAAGGACGACGCTGACATCGCAAAGACAGTCGAAAAGGAAAAGTCAAAGTTTGCGGGAACAGAGCTTAAAGGCAAGACTCTCGGTATCATCGGACTCGGAGCAATCGGTGCGCTTGTTGCAAACGCCGCTGTCGCAATGGGAATGAAGGTTATAGGTTACGACCCGTTCCTTTCGGTTAACGGAGCGCTCTCAATAAGCCCTTCCGTTAAGTATGTAAAGTCAACGGCAGATATTTACGCTGAATGTGATTTCATTACCGTTCATGTTCCCTGCAACAACGATACAAAGGGAATGATAAACGCTGACGCTTTTGCCGCTATGAAGGACGGAGTTATCATACTCAACTTTGCCCGTGATGCTCTTGTTGCAGACGATGATATGGCTGCTGCACTCGCAAGCGGAAAGGTTAGAAAGTATGTAACAGACTTCCCCAACGCAAAGACAGCTAATATGGCAGGCGTTATCGCTATTCCTCACCTTGGCGCTTCAACAGAAGAATCAGAGGACAACTGCGCTGTTATGGCTGCTGACGAGCTCATCGGCTACCTTGAAAACGGCAACATAAAGAACTCCGTAAACTACCCCGACGCTGAAATGAACGCCGCAGGAAAGAAAATCTGCGTTATGCACAAGAATGTTCCCGCAATCATCTCGGCTCTCACAACAATCCTCGGCGACGCAGGCATTAACATTGACAATATGCTCAACAAGTCAAAGAAGGATTACGCTTACTCAATGTTCGATGTTGCGGCTGTAAGCGACGATGTTGTTGCTAAGATGTCAGCTGTTGACGGTATCATAAGAGTAAGAGTTATATAGTTTTTTGAGAAATTTTTAAAAAAGCTATTGACAAGCAAAAATATATAGTATATAATAATCAAGCTATCGTTTTCCAAAGACAGCAGGTTTTCCGTTTTTACGGTTGTAAATCCCGCCGAGGAGAAATGACTTAAAAACATTTCGCTCTCTCTGTCTTTTTAGGTAGAGAGAGTTTATTTTTTGGAACGATTGATACTTTTATATTTCAATCGGAGGTGAAAACTATGCCAAGCGCAAAAATTCTTGAAACAAAGAAAGCAAAGGTTGAGGCTCTTACAGAAGTTCTTAAGAACGCAACCGCAGGCGTGCTTGTTGACTACAAGGGTATCACCGTTGAGGACGACACAAAGCTCAGAAAGGAGCTTCGTGAAGCAGGCGTAACTTATGTTGTTGAAAAGAACAAGATTCTTGAATTCGCATTCAAAAATGCAGGACTTGACGGTCTTTGCGATGTTCTTTCAGGCACAACAGCTATAGCTTACACAGACGGCGACCAGACAGCCGCTGCCCGTATCCTCGGCAAATATTCCGAGCAGTACAACGGCGAAAAGTTCATTCTTAAAGCAGGCTTTGTTGACGGTGAGCTTTATGATGCAAAGGGCGTAGTTGCTCGTTCAAAGATTCCTTCAAAGGAA
>CAMGJS010000073.1 GCA_946056455.1 uncultured Clostridia bacterium
TATCCTGTAATTCTTTGAGTATTTCAGGGGTGATTTCAATTTCATCGAACTGTTTTTCTTTGCCTAAACTTCCCATTTCATCACCGTCTTATAATCATTTAATATACTCTGTTCAAAAGCATTTACCATATCGTTTTCATCTTTTACGCATATAATCTGAGAAATAAGCATTTTAAGATATTTTCTGCACATTGCATTGTTATCGATAAGATTGACAGCCTTTATAAAATCTTCTTTGCTGCTTCGGCTGTTACCGATAAAAATAAGACCTTTATCAAGCACTGACCTTGTATTTATCGGAATAGGATTTTCGCTTACTCCAAGAAGACTTATACATCCCTGAGGTGATATCATATCAATCATCTGACTGATAGCCTCGCTGCTTTTGGTTCCTCCGACACATTCAAAGCAGTGGTCTATTTTTATATTCTTCGGTACATCGTCGATAATGTAAGTCTTGTCCGCAAAAGAAAAATGCTGAAGTTTGCGAAGGTTTTTTCCGAAAACATATATCTTTGAGTCGGGATAAAGGCATCTGAGAACAAGGCTCATAACAAAGCCTAAGTTTCCATCGCCCCATATACCAAATGATTCCGTAAAAGTTTTATTGGCACGCTCAAACGCTTCTGCGGCATTAATCGCAACGCTCACTATTTCGGTAAAAACATATATCACAGAATACTCGTTATTTATCGGAATTATCCTTTCATTGCCCACAGCCATAATTTCCTGCATAAAACCGTCATAGCCGCTGGAAACAAAAATGTTTTTAGGATTATAGTTTGCTTTTACGCCTTCGCTTGACACTGTTTCTATAAGCGGCACGACTACAACTTTTGAATTTTTGGAAAATTTGCCGCTCTTATCAAAAAGAACAGTCGCGGTCGCTTCGTGAATAAGAGCCATCGGAAGTTTCTTCTGTAAAACTTCCTTGCTCCTTTTGCCAAAATAGTATCTCTGATCGGCAGCACAGATGGACAGGTAATCCGGTTTTATGATAACATCATCACACCCGAATTTAACTTCACGCTGAACCATTTCGATTCTCTTGGTATCCATCAGTCTGTAAATATGACCAATCATAATTTTTTCTCCGCAAGAAGTGCGTTTGCAACTTCAAGATCGTATGGATTGATGATTTTCATATTTGATACATCTCCGCGCACCATTTTTATTTTTCGTCCCTGTTTTATGCAGAGTCGGGCAAGTTCTGTCTCTGATTCCAGAACATCATTTTCTTTTTCAGCTTGCACAAAAATGCTGTCAAGGTCTTTGAGTCTGTATGTCTGAGGCGTCTGTTCCGCAAACATTTCGCTCTTTTTGGGAACGGCAGTAATATAGTCTTTTTGAGTCGAAGCAACTATCGTATCATTTGTTAAAACAACTGTACCGGCAATACCATATTCTCTTGCTGCCGTGATGTTTTCATTTATAATGCGCTGCGTAACAAATGGACGGACCGCGTCGTGAGTAACCAGAATATCATCGTCGCCTATTCCGTAATTCTTCTCGATATAGTCAACGATGAGTTTGACCGACATTGTTTTATTTAATCCGCCTGATATTACCAGTACATCAGTGTCCATTGTGTCCGACTTTGATATCATATCCTCAGTGAACTGATGCCAGTCATGCGGAGCAACAACAATGATTTTATCTATATTCGGATTAACATAAAACTGTTCCAGTGTATTGATTATAAGCGGTTTTTCCCCCAACGGCAGAAACTGTTTCGGAAGATCCTGCCTGTGCATCCTGCTTCCTATTCCCGCTGCAAGTATTCCTGCGTAAACCATATCCTCACCCCTTGTTTTTTCTTATAATAATTCGGTAGCGTATTTTGGAAAATCCCTGTAATTATCTATCTTGACAAATTCAATATCCGACTCAAAAACGCAGTTATCATTCCCTCCGACGCCGTAGTCATCGCCGAAGAAAAGAACTTCATCAGACGCAATATTGTTCTCGTCAAGATATTTTTTTAATGCATACAATTTATTATACGGTTTCGGAGCAATATCAAAAGAAGATGTTCCACCGATAAAAACATTGTAATCGGCAAATATTTCACATACCCTGTCATAGTACGCTCTTCTTTTTGCTCTGTCGGGGTCGTATGCCAGCTTATCATCCAGCTTTGCTTTTGTTCCGAGTATCGGAAATGTTATAAGTCCCGAATCGTGAAATTCCACAGCGTCGCCAACATAATCGTGCAATCCGAATTCATTCCTGATTTGCTCTGCACAAGCGGTAACCTTGTCTTTGTCTGTTTTTTCAATTACACTTTCTCTTATGGTCAGCACACCGTCTTGTACCTTGCCGAACTGCATTCCGTAAAAGCCTGAAATATCTATATCAAAATGCTCCAACTGATTATACACTCTGTCGCATCCGCCTGCACATACCATGAGCAGCTTGTATTTTTCACGGAGTTTTTCAAGAACGCTTCTGCATTCGGAATCAAGCGGACTTTTGTGCTGTGTAAGAGTTCCGTCCATATCCATTGCAATAAGTCTGAGGTTATTCATTATACTTCTCCATTTCTGAGTTTCATTAGTTGCTCTGCAATGATAAGATCTTCAGGATATGTAATTTTCATATTATTCTTGAAATCATAGTATTCCCTGACCTTGCGTTCCTCAGGGAGTTGCTGTACTGTTGCGGTAATGTTTGAATCAGCTTTGAAATTATCATACAGCATATCAAATCTGAACGCTTCGGGAGCCTGGATAAGATAATATTCATCTCTGAGAGTAACGCTCTCATTTTTTCTGCCAAGACTGTCGGTAATATGCTGAGCGGTGATAACAGCGTCATATTCACCAAGCATTCTGAAATAATCGTCTACAATCCTGCTTGTCAAAAAAGGTCTTGCAGCCTCGGTGATAAAAACCCTGTCACATTCGGGGAAATTCGATTTTATATAATCAAGACCGTTTTTCAGACTTGAATTTCTTGTATTTCCACATTCAACGCAGATTACATCGTACTGCTTTGAAATCCGTTCAGAATATGAGCAATCACATAATACGATTATTTTCTGACTTTCAACGGCACCTTTTATCGCATCTATAGAATACGAAATAATTTCTTTTTCAAGGAGAATGTTATACTGTTTGGGAATATCGCTTTCAAACCTGCTCCCCACTCCTCCGGAAAGTATCATTGATATATTCATTTTATTAACACCATTTTCTTTATCGTATCGTGAATTTTCTCTCCTGCCGTTCCGTCAGGGTTAGACAATGTTCTTTTTCTCACTTCAGAGCGTTGTGACTTGATTTCCGCCATATTATCTGACGACGAACAAAGGAAATCGGCAAGGTCGGCTATATTCAGAAAGCCTTCACAGAAATTATTCTCATCCGCTGTTGTGGTATCGCTGTTCACACGGTTGAACAGATTCATCTTATTAGGCTTGATTTTAGGAATATCCTCATCGCTTACTGAAATTTCATACTTTTTCCATTCGGATGAACATATATCATATACAAACATACAGCCATATTCAAGGCTATACGAGTAAATATAATTTCCTATTCTTTTTGCAAAAATAAATCTGCCTAAATATTCGCTCATTATCGGTGTGGGTTTTACCGTCAGGATGTCATCATTTATCAAACCAATGCTCTCGTCCTCTTTGTTGATTTTTATGATATTATCAGACAAATACGGAAAAAGCATTACCGAATCATCACAATCGCATATATCCACATATTCGGTCGGAACAGATTTTTCGGAATTAAAAACGGATATTTTTTTCATCTTTCCGAATGAAATATCATATACTGTGGGTTTGCCTGTATTCGGTGCAAGATACAACTTGTCGTCTGAAACAATTATACCGTGATAAGAGGAATTATCGGTATCACTGATATAGTTTGTTTCGCCTGTTTTTGTATCCATTACGACTATACCTGAGCCACAGCAGACGGGAAGGTAGAGCATATCATTATATACCGAGCATTTTCTGAAATAATAAACATTCTGCAATTCAGGTATACATCTTTTGATATATTTCTTCCAATCGGTATGGTATGTAATATTTTTGCTTTCGGAATCGCAGCAAACTATGGCGTCATAAGCATAGGGAATGAAGAAAAGTTTTCCTCCGCAATTTACAACAGAATAAAGTTTAGCATTACTAAGAATTGTGTAATCTTTCTTTATTTCTATTCTCTCAAAAGAGCCGTCTGACATATCATAAACAGCTATTGCAGATGCCGACATGGGAGCAAAATAAAGCTTACCTTCAAATTCACATATTCCGCCGAAAAGTCTGTTATCACTTTTTTCACCCGGAAACTCTCCCATATATTCGGGCGTCATAGAGGTTTTATTCATTCTGAAAAGACCGTTAAAGTTCATTGCGCTGAACCAAAGATATTCTCCGTCATCATAAATGTCTTCAAAACAAATCTTTATCTGCTCAGATGTAAAATCAGTCACACCGATATTTTGAAGCAACACAGGTTTCCCCGTAAGCTGATATAACGCAACAAGAGAGCTTCTGTCGCCGTAATAAGCGTCACTGCACGAAATAGCTCTGTGGAGGTCGGATGAATCATCAAAAATTCCAAACCCTGCATTTTTATACCAATTAACAACCTTTATGTACTTATCAAGAAGATAATTGCGCATAGAATTATACACAGCAGAGCTCAACGGATGCGGACGCCACCATAAAACGACTTCTCTGTGAGCAGAGAAATAATTCAGGACAGAAATGATTTTAGACAGATATTCTTCATTTCCGTTAAGGATTGCTCCGACGCTTGTATTGTAAAGGACAATCTTCTTATCGCCTGCAATTTTCTTCCAATCACATGGAAGCTCAAAGTCGGTATTATCTGCAACAAATACAGCGTCAAATTTAGGGCTTCCCAAAGCAAGCATCTTTTCTTCTGCATTAATTCTGCTATCGCCCAAAACGCTTGTATAGTTGCTTACATATGTATTTCTTATCTGTTCCGACTGAACAATAACATAATCCGCATTGATGCAAGCGGACAATGTGCAGAAATGCTCAGGGACAATATTGCTTACTACAAAATACGGAATATACACAAGACAATCTGTATATTTTTTAAGTTCGTGGGAATAAAATCTCGGGTCGACCGAAGTCACGCTGTTATATTCGTCATAAGGATTATGTATATACACAACATCAGGTCTGCGATTTTCAAAGTTATATGTTTCATAGTGAACAACAGGAACATAATTCGGGTAGTCTCCGCCCTCGTAATGAAACTCGCCGAATGAACCGTCAGACTTGCGGTCGTAATACGGGATAGGCACAACATAAGCGTCACAGTCGGGGTCATCGTTTGCTGCTTTCCACACGCTTTCAAGAGAGTCCCACATAGACGCTTTATACGGGCAGAAAACAACTTCAAGTCTGACTTTAATGTCATTCTTTACGCTGCTTTCAACATTCATCAGTTTTTTGTCAAGAGTTTTCTGGATTTTGTTTTCGTTTGTTTCATTTGAAAGGTTTGATGAAACTTCATAGACAGCTTCGCAGTATTCTTCAAGAAAACGGACTGTAACAAAGCCCTCGCCCTCGGAATTTTCGATAATAGTACCTATCTGGATAGCGGTATTCTGACAATCTTCGAGGATACTTACAGCGTTCTGAAAATCCTTTTTTGAAACATATTTTTTAACGCTGTTATGAGCCTGATATATTGTTTCAAATATTTCAAGGATATTATTTTTCAAAAACTTTCTCATAGCAAGCTCCCCAAACGGTTTTTATTTTCATTTTTATGGAAAAGATACACTGAATGTCTATAAAAAATTGC
>CAMGJS010000074.1 GCA_946056455.1 uncultured Clostridia bacterium
ACTGAGCGTCAGAGTGCATTCTTCCCATTGTGTCGGTCATACCGTAGGAAGCAGGGCCTGCTGCCATATTGTCGGGGTGAAGTGTACGGCCTGTACCGCCGCCCGATGCAACTGAGAAGTACTTCTTGCCCTTTTCTGTGCATTCCTTCTTGTATGTTCCTGCAACGGGGTGCTGGAATCTTGTGGGGTTAGTCGAGTTACCTGTGATAGATACATCAACGCCTTCCTTCCACATGATTGCAACGCCTTCTGTAACATCGTTTGCGCCGTAGCAGTTAACCTTTGAACGAAGTCCGTCTGAGTAAGCCTTGCGGAATACTTCCTTAACTTCGCCTGTGTAGTAGTCCATCTCTGTTTCAACATAGGTAAAGCCGTTGATACGGGCGATTATCTGAGCGGCGTCCTTTCCGAGACCGTTGAGGATAACGCGGAGGGGCTTTTTGCGGACCTTGTTTGCCTTTTCGGCAATACCGATAGCGCCTTCTGCGGCTGCGAATGATTCGTGTCCTGCAAGGAAAGCAAAACATTCTGTTTCTTCTTCAAGAAGCATCTTGCCGAGGTTTCCGTGTCCGAGACCTACTTTACGCTGGTCGGCAACAGAACCGGGAATGCAGAATGACTGAAGTCCGATACCGATTGCGGCAGCGGCGTCAGCTGCTCTTGTGCAGTTCTTCTTGATTGCGATTGCACAACCTACTGTATATGCCCACTTTGCGTTTTCAAAGCAGATAGGCTGAATTCCTTCAACGAGCTTGTAGATATCAAGTCCCTTAGCTTTGCAGATGTCGGCACATTCTTCGATTGAGTTGATGCCGTATTCTTTGAGACAAGCGAGAATCTGCTTTTCTCTTCTCTCATATGATTCAAATAAAGCCATTTTCAATTTCCTCCTTATTCTTTTCTGGGGTCAACGATCTTAACGGCGTCAGCTACTCTGCCGTACTGTCCCTGAGCCTTTTCAAAAGCTGTGTTAGCGTCGTCGCCGGCCTTGATGAAGTCCATCATCTTGCCGAAGTTTACAAACTTGTAGCCGATGATTTCGTTGTCTTCGTTAAGCGCGATACCTGTTACATAACCGTCTGTCATTTCAAGGTAACGGGGGCCCTTAGAGAGTGTGCCGTACATTGTGCCGACCTGTGAACGAAGTCCTTTTCCGAGGTCTTCAAGTCCTGCACCGATGGGAAGACCGTCCTCTGAGAATGCGCTCTGTGAACGACCGTAAACTATCTGGAGGAAAAGCTCTCTCATAGCTGTGTTGATAGCGTCGCAAACGAGGTCTGTGTTAAGAGCCTCGAGAATTGTTCTGCCGGGGAGGATTTCAGCAGCCATAGCCGCAGAATGAGTCATACCCGAACAGCCGATTGTTTCAACAAGGGCTTCCTGGATAACTCCCTCTTTAACATTAAGGGTAAGCTTGCAAGTACCCTGCTGAGGGGCACACCAGCCGATACCGTGTGTAAATCCGGAAATGTCTTTGATTTCCTTAGCCTTTACCCATTTTGCTTCCTCGGGGATAGGCGCAGCTCCGTGTGCTACTCCCTGAGCGATAGGGCACATCTGTTCAACTTCATGTGAATAAGTCATAAAAGTACTCCTTTCGGTTTTTCTATGTCGGGGTTTGCTCCCCGCTACATACTCTAACATTATAACTTATTTTTTTTTATTTTGCAAGATATTTTTGCATTAAAGTTAAAATTTTAACTATGTTCACAATTTTGTGTCAACATATTGCAAAAAGCTATGTTTTAAGCAAGTATATGTTATTGAAATATACAATTTTCGTTCCCTTTGTTTGACACTTTTCTTTTATAGTGGTATAATTTTCAAGGAAGTACCATACTTCTTTTGCAAAATATTCCGAAAGGACTGATTTTATGCCCCAGAATTTCAAGGAGCTCGCCGAAAGACTGAAAGGTCTGCGCGACGCGTGCGGTTATACCGCAGAAGAAATGTCCGAAATGCTTAAACTGGACATTGACACCTACAAAAAATACGAAGAGGACGGAAAGGATATTCCCATAAGCGTCCTTTATGAAGTTGCAAACAAATGCAATGTAGATTTTACTGAAATAGTCACGGGAGTCGGTGCAAAGCTTGACACATATCACGTCGTGCGACGCGGGCACGGCAAAAGCATCGACCGCTTTGACGGATACCGTTTTAAAGACCTTGCTTTCGGGTATAATCACAAGATTATGCAGCCGTTGCTCGTTACATTAGACCCGACAGACAAACCTGCACAGCTTGTCGCTCACGCAGGGCAGGAATTTAATTTAGTATTAAAAGGAACGGTTGCCGTAATATTTGACAACGAAGAAATTATACTGAACGAAGGCGACAGTATCTATTTCAACCCCAATCACCCTCACGGACAGAAATGTGTAGGCGATGAAAAGGCAAGATTTCTTACGGTAATCGCGGAATAGCGAGGAGAATAGAAAATGTTACTTGACAGATACCTTCCCCGTATAGAATTTGACTCATACGAGGATTTCAAACAGAATTATAAAGTAAACGCGCCAGAGGACTTCAACTTTGCCTATGACATCGTTGATGAATGGGCAAAGCAGGATATAAACAAAAAAGCTCTCGTCTGGTGCGACGATAACAACGAAGAAGTCACTCTCACCTTTGAGGATATAAGAAAAATGTCCAACAAGGCGGCGAATTATTTCAGGTCGAAGGGACTTAAAAAAGGTTCGATTGTTCTTCTTATTCTAAGACAGCGCTGGGAATACTGGGTTATCGTTACCGCTCTGATGAAATTAGGCGTTATCTTTATTCCCGCAACATTACAGCTCACCAAAAAAGACATCGCCTACCGCGCAAACGCGGCGGGAGTTGAGATGATTGTATGTATAAACGACAGCTATGTAATAAGTCAGGTTGAGGCGGCTCTGCCCGAAATGCCCTGCGTAAAGAATACGGGACTTGTAAACGGCAATCGTGACGGCTGGTTTAATTTCCACGATGAGATAAAGGATTTTTCGGACGAGTTCACAAGACCTCAGGACGACCAGAAAACTATGGGCAAGGATATTATGCAGATTTATTTTACATCGGGCACAACGGGTATGCCCAAAATGGTCTGCCACAATTATCTTCACCCCTTGGGACACATTGTTACCGCAAAATACTGGCACATGGTTCAGGACGGCAAGCTTCACATGACAAACTCCGACTCGGGCTGGGCAAAGTTCGGCTGGGGCAAGATTTACGGTCAGTGGATATGCGGTGCGGTTATATTTGCCTATGACGCCGAAAAGTTCACCGCGACGAATATGCTTGCGATGATTGAAAAATACAAGATAACGACATTCTGCGTTCCACCGACGATTTACCGCTTTATGTTGCAGGAGGATGTAAAGAAATACGACCTTTCTTCCGTTCAACACTGGACAACCGCAGGAGAGCCTTTGAGTGCCGAGGTTGTCAATAAGTGGGAGGAATTGACGGGACACAAGATAGCCTCGGGCTTCGGTCAGACGGAGGGAACGGTTCTCATAGCAGAGTTCCCCTGGTTTGAAAAACGCCCCGGCTCTTTGGGAAAGCCGTCGCCCATTTATAACATTCAGCTTATCAACGCGGACGGCGAAGAATGTGAAAGCGGCGAAGAGGGCGAAATCGTCATCAAGGATGTTGACACAAATCCGCCCGTAGGACTTTTTGTAGGCTACTATAAGGACGAGGAGCAGACCAAGAACGCGCTCGGCTCGGGCGTTTATAATCTTAAAGATGTTGCGTGGAGAGATAACAACGGCTACTTCTGGTTTGTCGGAAGGCACGATGATGTTATCAAATGTTCGGGCTACCGCATAGGACCTTTCGAGGTTGAAAGCGCGCTGAACGAACACCCTGCCGTTGTCGAGAGCGCTATCACCGCCGCTCCCGACCCGATAAGAGGACAGGTCGTTAAAGCAACAGTTAAGCTTGCGGCAGGATATACTCCGTCGCCTGAGCTGATAAAGGAACTGCAAAATCATGTCAAAAAGCTTACTGCGCCTTACAAATATCCGAGAATAATTGAATTTGTGGACGAGCTTCCGAAAACTGTCGGCGGAAAGATAAAGAGAGCGTCGATAAGACACGAGGACGCAAATAAGTAAAAGACAAATGGTATCGGAACAAATCCGATACCATTTTTGTTTGTTTTTATTCGTATCTGAGAGCCTCGATAGGGTCAAGCTTTGCCGCTTTGTTTGCTGGGTAATATCCGAAGAAAACTCCTATCGCCATTGAGAATGTAACTGCAATAATGATTGAAGAAATGCTCGGCGGAACGAGCTGGTCGACGATAATTCCTATAATATTACCTGTTACCACACCGAAGATAATTCCGATGATACCGCCTATCAGGCAGATGATGACCGACTCGACGATAAACTGCATACGGATTGCACCGTTGGGCGCTCCGAGAGCCTTTCTTACACCGATTTCACGGGTACGCTCCGTTACAGAAACGAGCATAATGTTCATAACGCCGATACCGCCTACCATAAGAGAGATACCTGCAATTATGGTGATGACAAGCTCGACTGTTCCCATAATACTGTTGAGCATATCAATGGCCTGCTCAGCCGCAAGACCTGTTACCTCAACACTTTCGTTGGTGCGGAAGTATGTGGTGTTATAGTGCTTGATGATGTCGTTGAGAAGTTCTGTCTGGTCTATTCCCTCTTCGCTGTAAACGATAATGTTAGAGTATGAATCGGATGCTCCTGTAAGCTTGTTTACGGTTGTATAAGGAATAAGAGTCTGAGTCTGGATATCCTCTCCGACTGCACTTATCATTGCACTTGACATTGCACTGACTTTATACTCGAATATTCCGATAATGACAAAGGGATAGGTTTCTTCGTTGACCTTGACTTCCATTGTCTTGCCGAGAGCGTCGCCATCGGGATAAAGATATTCGGCAAGCTTATCTGTAATAATGATAACATTTCGTGAGTTTTTCATATCCTCTTCTCTGAAATCGCGACCTTCAAGAAGTGTAAGGGTTGACTGAGATGCAACTGCGTCAAGGCTCATTCCGTTGACAACAACATTGTACTCCTTGTTCTTTCCCTTTACCGTTCCTGCGCCGAGATAGTTTTGGATAAGAGTATATCTAACTCTGCCCGAAAAATATGATTTGAGCTCCTCGACATTTTCTGTTGTGAAGAAAACATCGTTCTCGCTGATATAACCGTCGGTATCTGCGTCCTCTTTCCATTGAAGAAACATTGAAAGGGCGTTTGTTGTACCCATATCGGCAACGGTTGAATTAACGCTGGCTTTTAATATATCGCCTAAGGTGGTTATCATAATAACCGAGCTGATACCGATTATAATTCCCAGCATTGTGAGGAACGCACGCATTTTGTTGGCTTTAAGGCTTGCAAAGGCAAGCGCGATATTTTCACCTATATTCATTCCGCGTCAACCTCCTTTGCCGTTACTTCCTCGTTGACTATCCTGCCGTCCTTCATAGTGAGTATACGGTCGGTCTCTGCGGCAAGCTCGGGGTTGTGGGTAATGAGGACTATCGTTTTGCCTTTTTCTTTGTGAAGTTTATGGAATAAATCCATAACAAGTCTGCCCGTCGAGCTGTCAAGAGCCCCCGTCGGTTCGTCGGCAAGGATAATTGACGGGTCGTTTGCCATTGCTCTCGCTATTGCGATACGCTGTTTCTGTCCGCCCGAAAGCTCATTGGGCATATGAGTTGTTCTGTCCGACATTTCAACAATGTCAAGAAGCTCCAACGCTCTTTTTGTACGCTCAGCCTTTGAAATGCCCGAATAAAGCATAGGCAGTTCGACAT
>CAMGJS010000075.1 GCA_946056455.1 uncultured Clostridia bacterium
ATATCTTAAAAAGGAGCAATCATTATGGCAACGGTATCTGATTATTTCGGAAGTATGGTTTTTGACGACAGAGTTATGAAAGCTACTTTATCGGCAAAGGTTTATGCGTCTTTGAAAAAGACAATCGACGAGGGCACAGAGCTTGACATCAGCGTGGCTAACGCGGTGGCAACCGCTATGAAGGACTGGGCTGTTGCAAACGGAGCAACACACTACACCCACTGGTTCCAGCCTTTGACGGGTATCACAGCCGAAAAGCACGACAGCTTCATTTCGCCTTCTCCCGACGGCGGAGTTATTATGGAATTTTCGGGCAAGGAGCTTATCAAGGGCGAGCCTGACGCGTCATCCTTCCCCTCGGGCGGACTTCGTGCAACATTTGAGGCAAGAGGATATACAGCGTGGGACCCTACATCATACGCATTCATAAAGGGCAAGACGCTTTGTATCCCCACAGCGTTCTGCTCATACGGCGGTCACGCGCTTGACAAGAAAACTCCTCTTCTTCGTTCTATGGAAGCTCTCAACAAGCAGGCTCTCAGAATACTCAGACTTTTCGGAAACGATACAGCAAAATGTGTTCGTTCATCGGTAGGTCCCGAGCAGGAATACTTCCTTGTTACCAAGGAAATGTATGATAAGCGCCCCGACCTTCGCTTCACGGGAAGAACTCTTTTCGGAGCAAAATCACCCAAGGGACAGGAAATGGACGACCACTATTTCGGAGTAATCAAGCCGAAGGTTGCCGAGTTTATGGAAGACCTTAACGAAGAGCTCTGGAAGTTAGGTATTCTCGCAAAGACAGAACATAACGAGGTAGCCCCCGCTCAGCACGAGCTTGCACCTATCTATACAACAACAAATATAGCAACCGACCACAACCAGATTACAATGGAAATTATGCAGAAGGTAGCGCAGAAGCACGGTCTTGTTTGTCTTTTACACGAAAAGCCGTTTGCAGGAGTGAACGGCAGCGGTAAGCACAACAACTGGTCTATTGCGACAGATAACGGTCAGAACCTTCTCTCCCCGGGCGAAACACCCTATGAGAACGCACAGTTCTTACTCTTCCTTTGTGCAGTAATCAAGGCGGTTGACGATTATCAGGATCTGCTCAGAATTTCTGTTGCAACAGCAGGAAACGACCACCGTCTCGGAGCAAACGAGGCTCCTCCCGCAGTTGTTTCAATCTTCCTCGGCGACGAACTCAATGCAGTTCTTGAAGCTATCGAGAACGACACACCTTATACGGGAGCAGAAAAAACACAGATGAAGCTCGGCGTTGATGTTCTTCCGAAGTTCAACAGAGATACTACCGACAGAAACAGAACATCGCCCTTTGCATTCACGGGCAACAAGTTCGAGTTCAGAATGCTTGGTTCTTCAAACAGTATCGCCTGCGCAAACATTATGCTTAACAGCGCAGTAGCGGAAAGCCTTAAAATCTATGCAGACCGTCTTGAAAAGGCAGAGGACTTCAAGACAACTCTCCACGAGATGATAAGAAAGACCATAAAGGACCACAAGCGCATCATCTTCAACGGAAACGGCTATGACGACAGCTGGATCAAAGAAGCAACAGAAAAGAGAGGACTTTTGAACCTCCGCACAACTCCCGACGCACTTCCTCTTCTCCTTGACAAGAAGAATGTGGATATGCTTACATCACACGGAGTATTCTCAGAGGCTGAAATAAAATCGCGTTATGAGATAACACTTGATAACTACTGCAAGACGGTTGTTATCGAAGCCAATACAATGGCAGATATGGCAAAGACGCAGATTGCTCCCGCTGTTGAAAAATATGCGGCAGATACAGCAAAGTCAGCGTCGGCTAAAAAGGCGCTCGATCCATCGCTCGCCTGCACCTTTGAAACAGAGCTTGTCAAGAAGCTTTCTGCTCTGACAGACAGAATTGCAGTGAAGTCAAAAGAACTTGAAGACGCTGTTCTTTCACTGGGCAAGGCAGAGGATATCGGTGCAGAGTCCGCAATGATAAGAGATAATGTTCTTCTTAAAATGAGCGAACTCAGACTTGCCTGCGACGAGGCAGAAACACTTACGGCAAAGAGCTACTGGCCGTTCCCTACATACGCAGACCTTCTGTTCAGCGTAAAATAGGACATTTAAGTAAAATTCATTTGAGAAAGAAGACGATTGAATATGTTAGTTGAAGAAATCACGAAACTTGTGCAGGACACGGCGACAAGTGAAGTATTCGGGGTTTGGTTTTTGATAGGAGCCGCGCTGGTATTCTTTATGCAGGCAGGCTTTGCAATGGTAGAAACAGGCTTTACAAGAGCGAAAAACGCAGGAAACATCATAATGAAGAACCTTATGGACTTCTGTATCGGTACTGTTGTATTCGTTCTCTTAGGTTTCAGCCTGATGATGGCTGAGGATTATGTAATGGGTATCTTCGGTGTTCCCAACCTTGACATTCTCACAGACTTCGGCGGATTTTTAGCCGCAGGCAACGCTCCCTCGTTCGTATTCAACCTTGTATTCTGCGCAACGGCGGCTACGATCGTTTCGGGTGCTATGGCAGAAAGAACAAAGTTCATTTCCTACTGCGTATATTCGGCAGTAATCTCACTCTTTGTATATCCCGTTGAGGCAGGCTGGGTATGGAACTCGCAGGGCTGGCTTGCACAGCTTGGCTTCCACGATTTCGCAGGCTCGGCGGCTATCCACTCCGTCGGCGGTATGGCGGCTCTCATCGGCGCGATTATGTTAGGACCCCGTCTTGGCAAATATGTTAAAGATAAGAGCGGCAAGGTAACAAAGGTCAACGCTATTCCCGGTCACTCGGTAACACTCGGCGCACTCGGTTGCTTTATCCTCTGGTTCGGCTGGTACGGCTTCAATGGCGCAGCCGCTTGGGACGGCGCTTCACTCGCATCAATCTTCGTTACAACAACAATAGCTCCCGCAGTTGCAACGGTTGTTACAATGATTTTCACCTGGGTTAAAAACGGCAAGCCCGATGTTTCAATGTGCCTTAACGCATCCCTTGCAGGACTTGTTGGTATCACGGCAGGTTGTGACTCTCTGGACGCATTAGGTTCCGTTATCGTAGGTGTTGTTTCAGGTATACTCGTAGTAGTTGTAGTTGAATTCCTCGACCTTAAACTTCATATCGACGACCCCGTAGGTGCGGTAGGCGTTCACTTTGCAAACGGTATCTGGGGTACAATCGCAGTTGGTCTTTTGTCAAACCCCGCAGCTCCCGCAGGACTTGAAGGACTTTTCTACACAGGCAGTGCAAAGCTTTTAGGTATCCAGTGCCTCGGTATTTTTGCAATACTTCTCTGGACTGCAATCACAATGACAATCACATTCGTTATCATCAAAAAGACAATCGGTCTTAGGGTAACCGAAGAAGAAGAAATCAAGGGACTTGACAGTACAGAGCATGGTCTTCCCAGCGCTTATGCAGACTTTGTTCCCGCAGTTGAAAGCCTTGACTACGGTTATGAAGACGCAGTTGCCGTTACAGGCGACACACCTGTTGCAGAGGCTGTTCCCGTCAAGAAGGTTCCTGCTGTTGTTGACGATGATACGCCTAAGTTCACAAAGGTTGAAATCATATGCAAGGAAAGCAGATTTGAAAAGCTCAAGAGCGCTATGATGGATATCGGCATTACAGGTATGACAGTATCCCACGTTCTCGGTTGCGGAGCTCAGAAGGGCAAGCCCGAATACTACAGAGGCGTTCAGATTGAGGCTAACCTCCTTCCTAAGATTCAGGTCGATGTTGTTGTCAGCAAGGTGCCTGTAAGAACGGTTATCGAAACTGCAAAGAGAGTTCTTTACACAGGACATATCGGCGACGGAAAGATTTTCGTATACGATGTTGAAAATGTTGTAAAGGTAAGAACGGGCGAAGAAGGCTTTGACGCTTTGCAGGATGTTGAATAAGAAATTATCTAATTTCGCAGGATGATCCCCTGATATACGGAATAGGGTTCCCCGCATGCTTCACGGGGAGCCCCATTTCCTGTGTTTAGACAAAAAATAAAGTTAAGAGGTTTTATATATGTGTTCAATTATGGGTTACTGCGGCAGCGGAGTTGACCTTGAATTATTCAGGAAAGGCTTTTGCCGCACAGTTACAAGAGGTCCCGACGACAGCCGTATCGTCGATACGGGCAAGGGACTTTTAGGGTTTCACAGGCTTGCTATTATGGGGCTTACCCCGGAAGGTATGCAACCATTCTCTCTTTCGGGGAGCTATGTTGTCTGCAACGGCGAGCTTTACGGTTTTGAAAAACAGAAGGAGCTTCTGATAGAAAAAGGCTACACCTTTAAAAGCGGAAGTGACTGCGAGATAATTCTGCCTATGTACCGCGAATACGGAGTTGAGATGTTCTCTATGCTCGACGCCGAATTTGCCTGCATAATCTATGACGGCGAAAAGGGAGAATATATTGCCGCAAGGGACCCTATCGGTATCCGTCCGCTTTATTACGGCTATGACGACAAGGACATTATTGTCTTTGCAAGCGAGCCTAAAAACCTTGTGGGACTTGTAAAGAAAATAATGCCCTTTCCCCCCGGGCATTACTACAAGGACGGAAAATTCGTCTGCTACAACGATATATCAAAACCGCAGGAGGTTATTTACGACGATGTTGAAACTGCCTGCAGGAATATCCGCGAAAAGCTGACGGCAGGTGTTGAAAAACGCCTTGTTTCAGACGCAAAGGTAGGTTTTCTTCTTTCGGGCGGACTTGACTCGTCCCTTGTCTGCGCTATTGCCGCAAAAAAGAGCGACAAGCCGATAAAGACCTTTGCAATAGGTATGAGCGAGGACGCTATCGACCTTAAATATGCAAAAGAAGTCGCCGACTATATAGGCAGCGACCACAAGGAAATCTATATGACGCCCGACGAGGTCATCTCATCGCTTGAAGAGGTAATCTCAACTATCGGAACATTCGATATAACTACTATCCGCGCAAGTATGGGTATGTATCTTATCTGCAAGGCGATACATAAGCAGACGGATATAAGAGTTCTTCTGACGGGCGAAATATCGGACGAAATCTTCGGTTATAAATACACAGACTTTGCACCCTCCGCCGCAGAATTTCAGAAAGAGGCTGAAAAGCGTGTTCACGAACTGCATATGTACGATGTTCTTCGTGCAGACCGTTGTATTTCTGCAAACTCCTTGGAAGCAAGAGTACCTTTCGGCGACCTTGACTTTGTAAAGTATGTTATGGCGCTTGACCCCGAAAGAAAGATAAACACCTATAACAAGGGCAAGTATCTTCTCCGTCACGCTTTTGAGGGAACCCATTGTCTCCCCGACAGTATTCTGATGAGAGAAAAAGCCGCCTTTTCGGACGCTGTCGGTCACTCAATGGTAGATTATCTCAAAGAATATGCCGAAACAAAATATACCGATGAACAGTTTGAAGCAGGTTGCAAAAGATACACCCACGCAAGACCTTTCACAAAAGAGTCGCTCCTTTACCGCGATATTTTTGAAAAATATTATCCGGGACAGTCGGAAATGGTTGTGGACTTCTGGATGCCCAATAAGTCGTGGGAGGGCTGTAATGTCAACGACCCGTCCGCGAGAGTTCTTTCAAACTACGGCGACAGCGGAAAGTAAAAAGCATAGCTTTTAATTTAGGTTTCGCCCTCTGCGGAGGGCGACCTACTTTTTCTCCCGTGAAAAAGTCAAGCACTCTTTCGAGTGCTTCTATTTTAGGTTTCGTCGTCGGACACTTCGTGTCCTTTAACGACGACCTTCTTTTTTGACAACAAAAAAGAAGGCAAAAAA
>CAMGJS010000076.1 GCA_946056455.1 uncultured Clostridia bacterium
CGTCCTCCCTTTCGTTTATGAAAAGCAAGGGCTTCAATGTCCCCGACGGAATAGTTCTCGGTAACGATATTTTTTTGCAGACCGTTTCAAAGAACAAGAATGAATGTAAGGTTCATCTTCTTTTGAAGTTTCTTTCAAAGGAGAATGCCTCTGATACCTCAAAGAAGATTTTATCGCTCTATGAAAATCTTTCGCTGACGGAAGAAACAAGGGCCGAGATAGAAAAATATATCGACGAAAACAAAAAATATGCCGTAAGAAGTAGCGGAATAAAAGAGGACCTTGCAGGCTTTTCTTTTGCAGGACAATACGATACTTTCATCAATGTAAGCGGTCTTGACAACATCTGCAAGGCTGTCGCCGACTGCTACCGCTCGGTCTATTCGGATACCGTTCTTTCTTATCTTTCATCAAACGGCATTTCTGCGGATACGCTGGGAATGTCCGTCATCATTGAAGAAATGGTTAATTCCGATATAAGCGGAGTTGCATTCACCGTAAACCCCATAAGCGGCTCGGACAAAGAAATCGTCATCGAAGCAGCAAGTGGTCAGGGAGAAAATCTTGTCAGCGGAAAAGTTGCGGCAGAAAGATTTTCTTATAACTGGTGGGATAAAAAAATCACTCTCTCATCAGGTACCCTGCTCTCAGACGAAAAGGTGAAAGAGGTGGGCGAAACCGCTCTTAATATCCAGGAGCTTTTCGGATACCCCTGTGACATTGAATTCGCTTACGAAAACAATGTTCTTTATATCTTGCAGGCAAGAGCGGTAACAAAAATACTCTACGGCGGAATAAAGGACCAGTGGACAACGGCGGACTTCAAGGACGGCGGAGTGTCGGCAACCGTCTGCACACCGTATATGTGGAGCCTTTATGAATATATCTGGGAAAGCGAATTCAGGGGATTTTTAATTGAGTCTAAAATACTCAAGCCTGCCGCTCTTGACAAAAAGTTAGGCGATATGTTCTACGGCAGACCTTACTGGAATTTAAGTGCGGCAAAGGCGGCTATGTCGAGAGTTCCCGGGTACAAGGAGCGTGACTTTGACAGCGAGCTCGGAGTAAAGATTACATACGAGGGCGACGGAGTTACCACTACCGTTACGCCGAAAACACTCTTAGGCATTGCGGTTATGGCGTCGGCACAGAAGAAAATTGTGGGCGAACGAAACAAGAACGCTCAGAATTTAAAGGACGATTTACTGTCAAAATACTATTCGTATTTTGAAAAAAAGGACAACGAATTTGCTCCCGAAGAAATAAAATCTGTATGGAAAAAGCTTGTGTTTGAGGACTATCTTAAAAGCGAAAGCACATATTTCAGACAGATTTTTATTAACACCATTCATCAGTCGCTTTATAAGGACAAAATCTTAAAGCACACCACAAACGGCGGTTACTTTACCCTAATAGGCGGACTTGACAACATATCCCACCTTTTGCCCTTTTATGATATATGGGATATAAGCCGAAAGATTAGAGCCGATGAAAACGCGCTTTTCTACTGGTCGCAGAATACTGTCGGGGATATTGCACTCATCTTTAAAAACAACGAAAACGCTCCGTTCTTTGACAGAGTGAGAGAGAATATTGAAAAGTTCGGCTATCACTCAAAAAAGGAGCTTGATGTTACATATCCGTCATTCTATGAAGAGCCCGAGGCGGTCATTGCAGACATAAAGCAGGCTGTCACCTTAGGTGATGAATGTTCGCCTGAAAAGGACGCCGAGCGCTTGCACAACGAATTTGAAAAAGAAATGAAAAAAGTGCAGGAGAAAACCTCTCCCTCTGCCTTTAAAAAATTCAGCAAAACTGTAAACGATATGCGCCGTATGCTCTGGTGGAGAGAGGAATTCCGTGATGTTTCAACAAGATTTTACTGCATAATAAGAGCATACACCATAAGACTGTCGGAATGTCTTGTCAGCGAGGGAGTTATCCCCGATAAAAACGATATATGGTTCACAAAAATCGAGGATATAAGAAAGTTTATCGATAACGAGATAACAAAGGACGAGCTTTCATACATCATCGCAAGAAACAAGAGGTATTATGCCTCGTTCAGAAACTTTACAAGCGAAAACGAGATAGGCTGTTCTTTTGACAACGCAAAAGCCGAAAAGGGCGAAAAGGCTCTCGGTGGAATAGGCTGTACCTGCTTTAAGGCAACGGGAACGGCAAGGGTGATAGGCGGTCTTGACGAAACAGACAGATTACAGACGGGGGACATTCTTGTAACAAAATTCACCGATACGGGCTGGACAAGCAAGTTTGCTCTGTTGGGCGGAATTGTCACAGAATACGGCGGAATACTCTGCCACGCGGCTATTGTTTCAAGAGAATACGGCATACCCTGCGTTGTCTGTGCAGAAAATGCAACAAAGCTCATAAAAGACGGCGAAACCGTTACCATAAACGGCGAAACGGGAGAGATTATTCTCGGCGGTGAAAAGAAATGAAAATCTTTTTAGGATATTACAACAAGTCGGTAATTCTTACATATATCGGAGCGGCGGCGGCTGTTGTCGGCTGTTGTCTTGCCTTTTCGGGAAAAATGAGCTTTGCCCTTTTATGTCTTATTATCTGCGGAGTGTGCGACCTTTTTGACGGAATGATAGCAAGGCGGTGCAAAAGAACAGAGGACGAAAAAGAGTTCGGCGTTCAGATAGACTCTTTGACCGATATGTTAAGCTTTGTTGCATTCCCCGTTGTTATTGCAATCACTTCGGGAATGAATAAATGGTACCACATTCTTATATACATTTTCTATGCTCTCGCCTCTATTACAAGGCTCGGATTTTTCAATGTATCCTCCGCAAAAGAGGGTGACATAAAATTCTATCGGGGACTTCCCGTTACATTCTCGTCACTCATTGTCACACTTGGGTGGATAATAGGCACGATATTTTCAATAACGCATATTGTCCTGCCCATAAGTCTTGCCGTGACTGCTCTTTTGTTTATCCTCGATATAAAAATCCCAAAGCCAAAGGGCGTCGCATATATTCTCCTTGCACTTTTAGCGGTAGCATTGTCCGTACTTGTATTTTTTGTCGGGGAGTAGGCTATGGCGAACAGAATCTACGACAGAAAAAATGCCGTCTTTTATGACGACAAGCAGTACGGCGGAAAGGCTTTGAAATTCTTGTATGAAACAATTTTGGGCAGAATTATCTTAAAGCTTTTTATAGTGGGAAAGGGCTATTCAAGGTTCAACGCTTTTTTGAATTCACGAAAAAGCTCGGTTAAAAAAATTGCCCCGTTCATTGAAGAATACGGCATAGATATGAGCGATTTTGAAGACAGAGAATACACCTCGTTCAACGACTTTTTCACGAGAAAGCTCGCTGAAAATGCAAGAATTTTTGACAAAGAAAAAGGTTCGCTGATTTCTGTTGCCGACAGCAAACTGCTTTGCTATAATATCGGCGATGACGGAAAAATTCCGATAAAAAACAGCATATACACCGCTGAGGAAATTGTGGGGGAACCTCTCCCCGAAAGCTTTAACGGCGGATATTGTCTTGTCTTTCGCCTTACTGTTGACGATTATCACCGTTACTGTTTTTTTGACAACGGAAAGGTCCTGCGCACAAAATACATAAACGGAAAACTGCACACCGTCAGCCCCATTTCAGCTAAGCGGTACAAGGTGTACGCAGAAAATTGCCGAAGAGTAACGCTGATTGAAAGCGAAAATTTCGGGAAAGCGTATCAGGTTGAAATAGGCGCACTTCTTGTGGGAAAAATCATCGACCACGGAAAAAATGTCTTTAAAAAAGGTGAGGAAAAAGGATATTTTGAGATGGGCGGTTCGACCTGCGTTTTAATGCTTGAAAAGGGTGCTGTAAGGATTGACGAAGATATACTTCAGAATTCGCAAAAAGGTATAGAAACAAAGGTACGGATAGGAGAAAGGATAGGCGAAAAATGTTAAAACGGCTGAACATTTATTTCAAAGAGATGTACCCCCTTTTGCCAAGGCTTTTGTTGGGGTTTATCGTTTTCGGCGAGATTTATTTCATACTGCTCCTGAATTACGGCGTCACCGATTTTATGCTCGGCGTTGAGGAAGTTGTCGGCGGTATAACTGTTTTCGGTTTTCTGATGTTTTTGCGTATTGCGGACGATTTCAAAGACCTTGAAACAGACAAGAAGCTCTTCCCCGAAAGAGCGTTCCCCAGCGGAAAGGTCACCAAAAAAGACCTCAACATAGCCGTTGCCGTTGACATTGTGATAATGACGGTATTGAACGCCGTTTTTATGAACAACTTTCTTTTCTATCTTTTTCTTATGACCTACGGAGTTCTGATGTCCTTATGGTTTTTTCAAAAGCATAAGATAAGCAAAAGTCTGCCCCTTGCACTTGTCACGCACAACCCCGTGCAGATGGTGCTGAATATCTATATAATCTCGTTCACCTGCATAAAATATAACCTTAATCCGTTCACGCTGACTTCTTTTCTTGTTATGATGACCTTGTACTTCCCTGCGCTTATATGGGAAATTTCACGAAAAATCCGCGCGCCCAAGGACGAAACCGAGTACACCACATACTCAAAGCTCTTCGGATACAAAAAGGCGACAAGGTTTGTTCTTATCCTCACGCTTGTGGACATTGTCACAAATCTTCTGCTTGTCTATCGTCTTAATATGATAGGCTTTGCGGTACTTGTGATAAATGTTGCCGTTATGACGGCAGAATTTATTATGTTTATGAAAAATCCCGAAAGATTTTCTCTTGTAAAACGGGTTGAAATTTACACATACATAACTGAGGGGACAATGCTGCTTATCATTGCGGCATATCTGATTTTTGGAAAGATATGACAGAATTTATTACCATTGACAATTACAGACAACATAAAATCGGCGGAAAAGCAGAAAGGCTCTTTGAAATGCAAAGCAAGGGGCTTGATGTTCCGCCGCTTTTTTGCGTTGATACTGTTCCCGAAAGCGACGAGCTTGACAAAATCTTGTCGGAAGATACTCTGTATTCGGTGCGCTCGGCGGCTTTTTGCGAGGACGGCAATGAACATTCCTTTGCGGGACAATTTGACACATTTCTGTTTGTGAAAAAGTCGGAAGTGAGAGAAAAAATTGACGCTTGTTTCTTGTCAGCAAAGAGCGACAGCGTTATTTCCTACTGCAAGCAAAACGGACTTGACCATAAAAATATCAAAATGACCGTTATCGTTCAGCAGATGATTTCAGCCGACATTTCGGGCGTCATCTTTTCGGCAAATCCCCAGGGGATACTGAATGAAACGGTAATTGTTGCAGGTCTTGGGAGCGGAGATAAAATTGTGGGCGGAAAAGAAAGCGTCACTACCTGCTACTATAACCGCACCGACAAAAAATACTACTGCGAGGGCGAAAGCGACGCTCCCGAACTGTCACGAGAAATTATCAAAAAGCTTATTTCAATTTGTGAAAAGGCTGAAGAAATTTTCGGCGGATACTGCGACATTGAATTTTCTGTTGAAGGCGACAGGATTTTCGTTCTTCAATGCCGTCCCATAACCTCTCTTGACGACAGCTCTCCCCTTATTTTAGACAACAGCAACATAGTTGAAAGCTACCCCGGAATATCCCTGCCTCTTACGATTTCATTTGTAAAAGAAGCCTATGCGGGAGTGTTCCGTGGTCTTGCAAAAAGGCTTTTGAGAAAAGAACAGCTTGTTGCAAAATACGACGAAACCTTTCTCAATATGACGGGCAGTGCAAACGGCAGAATTTACTAC
>CAMGJS010000077.1 GCA_946056455.1 uncultured Clostridia bacterium
TTTTTTGCGTTTCAGCAAAAAATCAGGCTCCGCGCCCAGCGGTCGCATTTTGCCTACTTTTTCACGGGAGAAAAAGTAGGTCGCCAAGAAAGGCTCGCAGAGCCGTTGGCGAAACCTAAAATGCGCGCAAAAATCACTTAAACATCGAAAATCCTATAACAAGAACACCGAGTATCACAAGCACAATTCCCGTAGCTCTGTTAAGGGTTTTTGCCGAAGCTTTGTTTGCAAAGACCGCCGCAATTCTCGCCCACAAAAGCGTGAAAACAACGCATAAACCGAGTATAAGCAAATCGGGCTTGTCGCCTATTGCAAAGTGCGAAACAGCGCCCGTCAAGGCGGTAAAAGCCATTATAAAAACGCTTGTTCCCACAGCGGTTTTAAGCTCATATCCAAGAATGGTAGTAAGCGCCAGAAGCATCATCATTCCTCCGCCTGCGCCGACAAAACCGCAGATAAATCCGATAATAACGCCGAAAATAAGCGACTGCACCGCCCTTTTTGCAGGAGAAACTCCCTGCATAGCCTCTTTTGTGGTCATTACGGGCTTTACGATGAATTTTATACCCAGCAGAAGCGTCATAAACACCGAAAAATTACCCATTGTCGCCGACGGAAGAAAGCTTGCGGCAAAGCTGCCCACAACGGTGAAAATAAGAACTCCCACCATCATTATAAGACCGTTTTTTATGTCAAGATTTTTGTTTTTTCCGTAAGTATAAGCAGAAACGGCACTCGCCAGAACATCGGAAGATAGGGCAATTCCCACCGCAGTATAAGGCTCAACGCCTAAAAATGTAGTAAGCATAGGGGGTATTACCGCAGCAGCACTTAACCCCGCAAAACCCGTTCCTAAGCCTGCACCCATTCCTGCAAAAAAAGTCACTAAAAGCGTAATAAGAAACTCCGTTTTAATCATTCCTTTAATTTTATTCCCCGCCCTTTTGTGTATAATAGTATATATCAAATCCTCCCCCTTGTCTACCCTTTTTGAAAAAACTTGACAAAAATCTCGTCATTTGGGTATATATAATTCGTCAACAAAATTATATAAAATGCTTGACAAGTTATTAAAACGGTGATACAATGTTAAATGTAGAGGAGGAGAGAAAATGAAAAAAAGCGTTTACAGTATCGTCTTGTCCGACAATGTAGTAAAAGCTATCGACGATATGGCATACAGAATGGGAACAAGCCGTTCAAATCTTATAAATCAGATTTTGGCGGAACAGGTTTCATATAAAACTCCCGAAAGTGAAATCAAGGACATTTTTGACTGTATGAAGTCGATTATGGACGCGAATTTTCAGATACAGAGCCAGTCGTCCGACGCTATGCTGTCTATCAGAAGTCCGTTAAGATACAAATACCGACCGACGATAAGATACAGAGTCGAGCTTTTAAAGGAAGTCGGAGAAAACGGGGAATTCGGCTTTTTAACCGTTTCGTTCAGAACGCAGAGCAAGGAGCTTATCGACGCATTCAGGGGATTTTTCTTTGTATGGTGTCAGGTTGAAAAGCAGTATCTCGACAAAGATTTCAAGGGCGGAGTCGAATACAGTTGCTCGGACGGAAAGGTGATAAGAAAGCTGAAACTTAACGGCAGAACGGCTAATAATCCCGACAGCGTGGGAAAAGCTATAAGCGACTACATCAACCTGCTTGACAGCACGATGAAAGCCTATTTTGCCATAATTGACGACCCGTTTACATCGACGGTAAAAATGGAGAAAATGCTTTTGGACGGTATTGATGAAAATATTATAAATATCTGAGGAGGCTTTGATTATGAATGCACAAAAACTCACACAAAAATCACTTGAAGCCATTCAGCAGGCGCAGGATATTGCGACGGAATACCAGAACAACGCTATTTGTCCCGAACACCTTTGCTATGCCCTTCTGAACCAGGAAAACGGTCTTATCGGGCAGATGATGCAGAAGATGAACATAGACCTTTCGGCTGTTTCGGGCTCGGTTATGAACATAATTTCGGCTATGCCCAAGGTTTCGGGCACGGGACGCAGAGGCGGAGATGTGTATGTTTCACAGGAGGCGGACAGAGCTCTTGTTGCGGCGGAAAATATTGCAAAAAATATGAAGGACGAATATGTTTCGGTTGAGCATATTTTTCTTTCGCTGATTGAAAATCCCACAAACGCTTTAAAGGATATTTTCAGAGCGTTTTCTATCGAAAAGAACAGCTTTTTAAAGGCTCTTATGGAAGTAAGAGGCAATACCAAGGTGACAAGCCAGAACCCCGAGGAAACTTATGATGTTCTTGCAAAATACGGTCAGGAGCTTGTTTCTCTTGCAAAAAACAACAAGCTTGACCCCGTTATCGGCAGGGACAGCGAGATAAGAAATGTCATAAGAATTCTTTCACGAAAGACGAAGAACAACCCCGTTTTAATAGGCGAGCCGGGCGTCGGAAAAACCGCTATTGCGGAGGGACTTGCACAGAGGATTGTGGCAGGAGATGTCCCCGACAGCCTTAAAGACAGAAAGATTTTTTCACTTGACCTTGGCGCGCTTGTTGCAGGAGCAAAGTACAGAGGAGAATTTGAAGAAAGGCTGAAAGCTGTCCTCTCTGAAATAAAAAAGAGCGACGGCGGAATAATTCTTTTTATCGACGAACTTCACACCATTGTGGGAGCAGGCAAAACCGATGGTGCAATGGACGCAGGCAACCTCTTGAAGCCTATGCTTGCAAGGGGCGAGCTGCACTGCATCGGCGCTACTACCTTGAACGAGTACAGACAGTACATTGAAAAGGACGCCGCTCTCGAAAGAAGGTTCCAGCCTGTAACGGTAAACGAGCCGACGGTGGAGGACACTATCTCTATTCTTCGTGGACTTAAAGAGAGATACGAGGTCTTTCACGGAGTAAAAATCCACGACAACGCACTTATTGCGGCGGCTACCCTTTCGGACAGATACATCACCGACAGATTTCTGCCCGATAAGGCAATAGACCTTGTGGACGAGGCCTGCGCTATGATAAGGACGGAGATAGACTCGATGCCCACGGAGCTTGATGAAATATCGAGAAAAATCATCCAGCACGAGATAGAAGAGGCGGCTCTTAAAAAAGAAAACGACAAGATTTCTGTCGAGCATCTTGAAGAGGTGCAGAAAGAGCTTGCCGAGATGAGAAGTCGTTTCAATGAAATGAAGGCAAAGTGGGAGAACGAGAAGAACGCTATTTCAAAGGTGCAGAAGCTTCGTGAGGACATTGAAAAGGCGAATGCCGATGTTGCAAGAGCGGAGCGTGAATACGACCTTAACAAAGCGGCTGAGTTGAAGTACGGCAGATTGCCCGAACTGCAAAAACAGCTTGAAGAGGAAGAGAAAATCGCAGAAAAGGCAAGGAGCGGAAATTCTCTTTTAAGGGACAAGGTTACGGACGAGGAAATAGCAAGAATAATCTGCCGTTGGACAGGTATTCCCGTTTCAAAGCTGATGGAGGGCGAGAGAGAAAAGCTACTCAATCTTGACAAGGTTCTGCACAAGAGAGTTATAGGTCAGAACGAGGCGGTTGAAAAAGTCAGCGAGGCTATTCTTCGTTCAAGAGCGGGAATAAAGGACCCCGACAGACCGATAGGTTCGTTCCTGTTTTTAGGTCCCACGGGCGTTGGCAAGACGGAGCTTGCAAAGGCTCTTGCGGAGTCGCTTTTTGACGATGAAAAGAACATTGTCCGCATTGATATGAGCGAATATATGGAAAAATTCAGCGTAAGCAGACTTATCGGAGCGCCTCCGGGATATGTAGGATACGAGGAGGGCGGTCAGCTGACGGAGGCTGTAAGAAGAAAGCCTTATTCGGTAGTTCTTCTTGACGAGGTCGAAAAGGCTCACCCCGATGTGTTCAACATTCTCTTGCAGGTGCTTGACGACGGCAGAATTACAGACTCCCAGGGCAGAACTGTGGACTTTAAAAATACAGTTATCATAATGACTTCAAACCTCGGCTCGCCGTATATTCTTGACGGAATAGGCGAAAACGGAGAGATAAGCGACGAGGCAAGAGCGAATGTTGACAACCTCTTAAAACAGCAGTTCAGACCTGAATTTCTGAATCGTCTTGACGAGATTGTGTTCTACAAACCGCTTACAAAGGCTGAGATTTATGACATTGTAGATCTTATGCTTGACGATCTGAGAAAGCGTCTTAAAGACAAGCAGATTGATATTAAGGTCACCGACAAGGCTAAGGATTTTATCATCGAGCAGGGCTATGACCCGAACTACGGCGCAAGACCGCTGAGAAGATTTTTGCAGAGAAGAGCGGAAACTCTTATTGCAAAGAAAATCATCGCGGACGATGTTGCTCCCGAAACGGTGCTTACTCTCGACTTTGACGGAAACGGTCTTGTGATAGAATAAAAAATAAGGGTATCGGAATTGCTCCGATACCCTTATTTCTTTATTTTCAGTTTTCTTAAATATTCTTTCTGTTCATCGGTTATCCGACGGCTTTCTGTCGCTTTTTGTATTGCTTTGTTATGTGTCCACACGGGGAGCTTTTGCTTTTCGATAAAGGGAAGTGTGCTTTCATACTGCTTTGCAAGGGCGGTGGCAAAATACCACGCCACAACCATTTTTACATAATAGTCATCAGAGGTGAGAGAAGAAATAAGCTCTAAATGCTCAACCGAAAAATTATCTTCAAGATAAACTCTGTTCATTAAAATGTCAACGGCATATCGGACGGTGTAGGTCTTATCCGATTTAAGCCAGAGTCTGACTTTTTCATAGAACCTATGCGGTTGTTTTAAAAGCGCTTTCGGGTTTGAGCCGTCGCAGGTCGCCCAGTTGTCAATATAGGGGAGAAACCTTTCGAGTTCGGCAAGGCAGGTTTCATAATCCTTTATTGCGGATATGATAAAGATATGGAGGTTATTTTCTTCATAATATTTATGGGGGAGGTCGCAAAGAAACTCGCCGATATCCTCACGCCCCCTGAACTCTTTTGCAATATTCTTTACATCGGGAACTCTTACTCCGATTATGCTTTCTTTGGGGATTGTGGGCATAAGCGAAGAATGAAAGTCGCGGTATTTTTCATCGGCAAGAGAGAAAAGCTTTTCTCTTATCTCTTTTTTTATGTCAGACATTTTCTTTTTCCTTTTTCTTTCTGAAAATAATCAGCTTGCTGAAAAGATAGTTGAGAATGAGAATTAAAATCTGTACCACAAGCTTTACTGCCATTTCATTAAAGGAGAGAAGCTCAACAAAAATGAACATCGAGAGAAGCTCTGCTCCGAAGGTAAAAAGCCTTGCGGCATAGAATGAGAAAAATTCTATGACAAAGCCTTTGCCCTTTTCTTTGCTCTCAAAGACGAATATCTTATTAGCAAAAAAAGCAAAGGTCACCGAGCATATCCAGGAAAGGACAGTTGCAAGCATCGTGGAGCCTTCCTCCATAAGTGCCACTATTGAGGCGAGCGTTATGCCGTCCCCAAAGACAGCGTCAAGGTCGGCGCCGATAAGGTGCGCCAGAAACTGAGTGGCGAATGAAACGACGGTTGTAAGTCCGCCGACGATTATATACATAATAGGTTCTTTGTATTTTTTAAAAAGTGAGATTATTTTCTGCATTTTTATCTTCCTTCAAAATATAATGTAAATATTATATCACATTACAGTAAAATTTTCAATACACTTGATTTTTTACATAAATATGGTATAATCTTTTATTATACTATTTTTAGGGAGAGATTTTTTAAATGCCCACTGATAATT
>CAMGJS010000078.1 GCA_946056455.1 uncultured Clostridia bacterium
AGGACTGGTGCTCGAAAAGATGGTTTTTGCCGAAAGATTTCAAATCGGAGCAACAGCTTGAAAAAATGGCGGGAGTTTACATTCCGTTCTGGCTTGCCGACTGCAAGACGGACGCTAAAATCGAGGCTGTGGGAAGAAGAATAAGAACCTGGCAGTCGGGCGATATGCAGTATACGAACACGAGAGAATATCTTGTAAAAAGAAGCGCTGTTGTGGACTATGTAAAAGTTCCTGCGGACGGTTCTTCAAAGGCGGAGGACGCTTTAATGGAGGCTATTGAGCCCTTTGACTATAAAAAGCTTGAACCCTTTTCGATGTCATATCTTTCGGGATATTTAGCGGAAAAATATGATATAAAGAATACCGATGTACTGCCGAGGATAAGGGACAGAGTTGTAAGGGATTCGGAGTCGCTTTTGATGCAGTCGATAAATTATTCTTCGGTTTCTTTAAGGAACAAGGACATTAAACTCATAAAGACCGATTGGCATTATACGCTTCTGCCCGTATGGTTTATGACATACAAGCACGGCGGAAAAAGCTATTATTTTTCAATAAACGGACAGACGGGAAAGCTTGCGGGAACTCCGCCCTTTGACACGAAAAAGGGTGTACTTGTTTCGCTGGGAGCAGGGTTTGCGGTAGCTCTTATAATCTCTCTTATTCTTGTATTGGGAGGGATTATGTGATGAAAAAATTATGCTTTATGCTGTCTTTATTTACAGCGATTGTAATGCTCCTCCCTGTTGCTGTCAGCGCAAAGGAATACAAGTCGGAAAAGGTTTACATATCGGATAGTTTCAATCACCTCACCGAAACGGAGCTTGATGAGGTTGCAGAAAAGGCTGAAAGCTTTGCTGAAAAGACGGGATATAATGTAGGCGTTGTCATAACGGACGATATAGGCTCAAAGAGCGAAGTGGCATACTCGGACGACAGCTATGAAAAGGTCTTTGGCAAGAATGTTGACGGGGTTATGATACTGATAAACAACGATACCTATGTCGACCACATAAGCACGGCGCGCAACGCTATTATTATGTTCGACGACCGCAGGATAGCGAGTATTCTTGCATACGCTCACGGGAACCTTAAAGACGAAAATTTTGCCGCCGCTATTGATGATATTCTTTATAAAATGAACGAGTTTTACGACGAGGGAGAGCCCGAATCCAACTCGGACTATTATTACAACGATATTACGGACGAGATTGAGAGAAAGTTCCCCATAGGAACATTTCTAATGATTTTTGTTCCCGTATTCTTGATTTCTTCTGTTGTTATATTCTTTTGCATAAAGATGTCTTACCGCTTTAAAAAGGCGGAAGCGGCAAGAGTTTATATGAACAGCTCGTCAACATTTTTCAGAGAGAAAAGCGATACCTTTATAAGAGAATACACCACAAGTCACCGTATTTCTTCCGACTCATCGGGAGGGGGCGGAGGAGGATTTTCGGGTTCTTCTACGCACCATTCAAGCGGAGGAGGAACCTTCGGCGGAGGAAGTGCACACAGATAAAAATATCCCTGCAAGAGAAATTTCTTGCAGGGAATTTTTATTCAGTTAAAGCATTTCTTCGGCGAGAAAGGCTTTTATCTCACGGTTAAGGCGCGATACGGGAAGCCCGACAACATTGAAGAAATCGCCGTCTATTCCCTTGACGAAAAGACTGCCGAGACCTTGTATTCCGTATGCTCCCGCTTTGTCAAACGGCTCACGGGAGGCAATATAGTTTTCGATTTCCTCATCGGAAAGAGGATAGAACTCGACTTTTGTTTCATCTCGGAAAACACGGCTTTTTCCTTTATAAAAAAGCGCACAACCCGTTACAACATAGTGCACCTTGCCCGAAAGCGCCGTTAACATTCTTCTTGCGTCGTCATCGTCGCAGGGCTTGCCGAGAAGCTCGTTTCCTGCTATGACTACGGTGTCGCTACCGATAACAAGGCTGTCGGGGTGAGAGCTTGCTACATACTCCGCCTTTTGCGACGCAAGTATGCAGGGAACTTCAAAGAGAGGAGTCTCTTTTGGGATAACCTCTTCAATATCGGACGGGATACACTGAAAATCGGGGAAAATATTTGAAAGGAGTTCTTTTCTTCTCGGTGAAGCTGAAGCTAAAATTACATTCATAGCTGACCTCTTAATCAATGAATTTCTGTTTGGGGGAGTTTTCTCCCGTGACCTTTTCGCCTAAAAAATTCGCCCATTTTTCGCAGAAAAGGCTGAAATAGGAAATGTTGTTTTTCTTTCGGTATTCAATAAATTTCGGAAAATTCGCCCAGACGGACGAGGGTATGCCGATGACGACAAGATACAAAGGCCCTAAAATAAGGGATTGTATCGTGTGTCCGTATTCGTGGACGATAACTTCTTCACGGTAATTGTCTGAGCGGTCGGAAAGCTTTGCGGACACGAAAACGAAAAGCCCTAAGGACATACTCGCGTCGCTTTTCCACTCGGTGAAGATTGCTCCGTGATAGAAAAAGTGCTTGCATTTAATATTTTTAAGAAAAACGCAAAATCCTAAAAAAGTCTGCAATATTCCGAAAGTACATTGCCAGAAAGCGTAAATTAAGGCTTTCATTTCAAAAGCGACTTAGGGTCGTAGTGAGGCTGTTGGGTGAGGTTTTTGTTGTTTTCGATTTCTTCGGCAAAAACCTTCTGCCATTCCTCGGGGGTATATTCCTCGATAGAAACGGAGATGTGGCTTTCGGTTGCTCCTATTGCGTCGTGCAGAGCGGCTGAAAGCTTCTCTGTTGCAAGCTTTTTCTGCTCATCGGTTCTTCCTTTTAACATTTTAAGGGTGATATGCGGCATTTTTTATTCTCCTATCTTCTGTAAAGCTCGGTGAGAGATTTTATTTCATCAGCGAGGCTTTCGGTGAGGGCGTCTTTTTTCATTCTCCACTGCCAGTTTTTGCCGAGAGTGGAAGGCTCGTTCATTCGGGCCGTGTTGTCAAGCTCTAAAAAGTCCTGCATCTGCGCTATTGCAAGGTCTGCGCAACTGCTCCACGCAAGGCGGATAACCGCCCTCGGCAAAGCTGATGTCTTTGAAACGCAGGCATATTTTTTAAGGAAAGCTTTGTCCTTTCTTGACAGATTTTTTATCCAGCCGACAACAGTTTCATTATCGTGAGTACCTGTATATACTACGCAGTTTTTGGGATAATTATGCGGAAGATATGCGCTGTCGGATTTATGGTCGAAGGCAAATTCAAGGATTTTCATACCGGGGAAACCCGAGGCTTTCTGCATTTTTTCAACGGCAGGCGTTAAAAAGCCTAAGTCCTCGGCGATGATACCTGTATTTTTGAAATTCGACTTTATGGTCTTGATGAACTTCATATCGGGGCCCTTTACCCACTCGCCTATCCTTGCGTTTTCGTTGCCGTAAGGAATGGAGTAGTAGCTTTCAAAGCCACGGAAATGGTCTATGCGGATAATGTCGAATAGCTTGGCTGTTGCAGAAATTCTTTCAATCCACCAGTCAAAGCCTCGTTCTTCAAGAACATCCCAGCGGTAAAGAGGGTTGCCCCAAAGCTGACCGTCCTCGGAGAAGCAATCGGGCGGACAGCCTGCAACGCTTGTCGGGAGAAGATTTTCGTCAAACTGAAAAATTTCGGGGTTCGCCCAGGCGTCAGCGCTGTCGGCGGCAACATATATAGGAATGTCGCCTATAAGCTTTATTCCGTTTTTCATAGCGTAGGCTTTTAAGTCGTTCCACTGCTTGAAGAAAAGGAACTGTGTATATCCCCAGAAGTCAATTTCCTCAGAGAGAAGCTTTTCGTATTTTTTAAGATATTCGGGTTTGCGGAGCTTTATTCCGTCTTCCCACTCCTGCCAGGGCTTCAAGTCAAAATGATTTTTCACCGCCATATAAAAGGCGTAATCTTTGATACGGGGATTTTTTTCGATAAATTCGAGGTACTGCTCCTTATCACGAAGAAAGCCGTTTTTAAACGCCTTTTTAAGCACCTTGAAACGCTTTTTGAAGATGAGGGCATAGTCGATTTTTTCATCGTCCTCTCCCCAACTGATATTTGCATAGTCGCTCTTTTTAAGAAGCTTGTCCTTATGCAACAGGTCAAAGTCGATGAAATAGGGGTTGCCCGCAAAGGACGAAAACGACTGATAGGGCGAGTCGCCGTAGCTTGTAGGTCCTATGGGCAGAAGCTGCCAGTATTTTTGTCCCGAAGCTTTTAAAAAATCAATGAAATCATAAGCCGCTTTGCCCATTGTTCCTATTCCGTAATCGGAGGGAAGTGAGAAAATCGGCATAAGTATTCCGCTTGCACGCATATTTTTATACCTTTCTTATGCTCTGAATTAAAACCGTGAGCGCTGTCCACGCAAGATTATAAAGAAGAACGACAGTAGGTGTAAGCTGTGAGAACGAGGACAATGCGGCGAACACAAGCGCCATTAAAAGTCCTAAAATTCCTGCCGCCGCCTGAATGATAAGTCCTATATTCGCGGTCTTTCTTATACGCTTTGTTCCGATAATGAGTGACGCAAACGAAGCAAATCTTCCGTTGCAGACAAGGGATGAGGATTGTCTCTGAACATAGCCCGAAGTCTCTTCAAAATCATTGTGAAGTCTGAACGGGAGAAGTCTGAACATATCGGGAGATACTCCGAAAAGCTCAGCAAGCTTGTTTATGCTGATGATTGAGTCGACCGTACGGAGCATAACGCTGACGCCGTTCTTTTCAAATTCTTTTAGACAGCTTTCAACCTCGGGGCTTGCCTTAATATCTATAATGAACATTGCCGAAAGCTCGCCCGAAATAGAGAGGTAAACGGCTATTCTTCCGTTTTCTGTGTACTCTCTTTCTCTTGCGACGGTGGGCATTCCCTCGATGCTGTGATTTATCATAAGCTCTCTGCTTCCGAGAAGGACGCGCTTATTATTTATCCAGCCGCAAAGCCCCATAGAGTCTTCATAGATATAGCTTTCAACGGGGTTGAGCATTTCTGTCTTTCCAACGATTATATCGTAGAACATATGCTTTAAGATACTTCCCGAATGGCTTGTGAGGCTTGCCGCCTGAACTATCGCCTCGTCAATCTGTGTTCCCGAAAAGACCTTTATCGAAGAAAGCGTTACCATTCCCTCGGGGAAAAGCTGTGAAACATCGAGAAGAACAGAGTTTGTGTCCGAAAAATCTTCAACGCTCTGATATGAAAGCATTGCGGACGAGGACGAGATGTACTTTGACGCTCCCTTGAAAAGAGGGAGATTAACGGCAAGGATTGTGGCAAAGCAGGAGCATACCGAAAGCGTTCCCGCAAAGGCGGAAAGTGCGACGAATATCGAACCTGCTCCCTCAACGGAACGATTGAAGATAAGGGAAAGAATTCCTGCAAGCAATGCTCCCCCACACATAACGAGTGAGGCTATTTTGCAGAAATTGTCGGAAACATCGGGTGCGTAGGAATTTTTGAGAAAATCTGTGACAAATTCCGTTTTGCGCATTGAGGCAAGAACGGGGAAATCGTTTAACGCTCCCCTTGTGAACTTTGACGCCTTTTCTTCATTATCTACCGTGAAAACAGCGTAATGCTCGCAATCGCCTGAAACATAGCGGAAGTTCTTTTCTGTTCTCAGTATAATAAGCAGTTTGCCTATGGTATTGAAAAGCAGTGAGAATATCGCTACGGAAATATATACA
>CAMGJS010000079.1 GCA_946056455.1 uncultured Clostridia bacterium
CATTAGTAGCAGTATCGCCCTTGAAACCGGGGTCTGTCTGTGTAACAACAAGTTCAACAAAGTTGGGGGGTTCAACAGCAAATACCTTTCCCTTATACGAGCAAACCTTGCATACCATCTGTTCTTTAACGAACTTAAAGTTGTCCGAAAGTTCTGAAGCGCTTATCGGAACCTGTTCGTATGTTTCCGAATCCATAAAGTAATAAAGGTCGCCATCCGAATATGAATACTCCATATCCTTTCTCTCAACAAAGGCTGTGGGGAACTTTGCCGATGGGTTATAACTCTTTTCAACTACTGCACCTGTAATAACATTTTTGATCTTTGTTCTTACAAATGCCGCACCCTTACCGGGCTTAACATGCTGAAATTCAACAATCTGGAGAACATTTCCGTCTTCTTCGAAAGTAACTCCGTTTCTGAAATCTCCTGCTGTGATCATAAGAAACCTCCGTATGTCATAATTTAATATTATTATTGTACCGCATAATAAAGAAAAAATCAAGTATTTTTTTTACAAAACATTCAATTCCTTAGAAAAATCCGATATTATGTATGCCGAATCTTCTGTGATTTCTATCAAATCTTCGATTCTTATACCAAATTTTTCGGGTAAATAGATACCCGGTTCTACTGTCACTATCATTCCGGGAGAAAGAATATTCTCGATAGATGATGATAAGGAAGGAAACTCATGTATTTCCATTCCGACGCCGTGTCCCGTGGCGTGACCAAAACAATCGCCGAAGCCATGCTCTTTTATATATTCTCTTGCGGCAGAATCGACGATATTCGTTTTTGCGTGGCATTTTGCGGCGTCCAACGCTCTTTTCTGAGCTTCTAAAACGATATTATAAATATTAACATACTCTTCACTCGGAGTACCGAATACAAAGTTTCTTGTCATATCACTGCAATACCCGTCAAATACTGCACCGCAGTCAATAAGAATATTATCGTTCTTTTTAAGGCGTCTGTTCGTTGGTATTCCGTGTGGCTTTGAAGAATTTTCGCCAAAAAGGATAATAGTATCAAATGAGGTTTTCTCTGCTCCGAGCGAGGTAATGTATTCATAATATTTCACCGCAAGCTGAATTTCCGTAACTCCTTCGGCAATATCATTTTTAATAATAAGATTTAATGCTTCCTCTGAAATTTCCTGGGCCTTCTTGATTTTTTCTACTTCCGAATTTTTCTTTATTGCTCTGATATCCCTGATTGTATCGCTAACAAATTCATCAACAATAAAATTAATATCCGGAAAGTCATTCTTTAATTTTTTAAACTGTTGAATAGTTATCCTATCGGTTTCTATTGCAAGTTCCTTGACAGAATGTTTTTTAAAAATCTCTGTTAACTGCTTTTTTCTATTCGTCAAAAGTATAACTTCGCATTGTTTTGCAGTTTTCAAAGCTTCTTCATAGTATCTTGAATCAACGAAAAGATAGCACCACCCTGAACGCGTTGCCAGCAGAATAGCGTCAGACACATTTGCGCCGGTAAAAAATCTTATATTCACATCAAAGGAAATCATTAATGCGTCAGCTTGTTTATAAGAGTTCTTATATATTTCATGAACATAGTTTTGCGCCATTTCTGTTGGTGCAGGGATAAACTCCTTACCCATTAATTTTCCTCCTTGATGTCTAACAATGCCTGTATAGCAAGGCAATAGCTAAACTTGCCAAATCCCGCTACCTGACCTTTGCAGACAGGCGCAATTACAGACTTTGTTCTGAATTCATCTCGTCCATGGATATTACTGAAATGAACTTCAACGCAAGGAAGATTAACGGCAGAAATAGCGTCTCTTATCGCATAGCTGTAATGAGTATAGGCTCCTGCATTAATTACTATTCCGTCAAAATTTCCCATTGCAGAATGAAGACTGTCAATAATAGCACCCTCGTGGTTAGACTGAGTGATTTCAATTTTCACTCCTTTTGAAGAAGCAAAATTTTCGATAAATTGGCATATATCAGAATATGTTTCATTACCATATATGCCCTTTTCACGCATTCCGGTAAGATTGATATTTGGTCCGTTTATAACAAGTATTTTCATTATCGGTGCTCCTCTTTCAGTTATTTGACAAGATTTTTATAATATGTTTTCATCATCCTTGCATCAATGCCTTGTGTACCTGCACTTTCGCATATAAATGTCGGATAAATCCCATATTTATAAACAAGTTCAAGCAATGGTTCGAATTCAGGTCCATATATAGCGTCAGAAAAGGTAAGATGTCTTTTTTCTCCGCCATTCTCTGTATACTCTATTTTACTGAAATGTGAATGAAATTCGTTGAGCCTTGAACTTCCAAGTTTATTTTTAATAGTTTTAAGTATATTATCATAGTCTTCCTTTGTTTTGGAATTACCTAAAGTTCTTGCATTAAGATGACCAAAATCAATACAAGGGAGAAAACTTTCGTCAACAAGACAAAGTTCCATAACTTCATTTAGATCGCCTAACTGATTTATTTTACCCATTGTTTCAGGGCAACACCTTATGTGGTCAAGTCCTTCCGAAACAAGCGCCTCTCTCGCCCTTTTCAAAGTATCCTTTGCGAGAGAAAGAGCCTCTTCTCTGGACATTTTTGAACATGAACCCGAATGAATTACGATTCTTGTCCCGCCCAGCCAATCAACAGCCCTTGCACTTTGCAAGATATAATCAATACTTTTATCTCTTTTTTCTTTTTCGACACTTGAAAGTGAAATAAAATATGGCGCATGAACTGATATAATTACATTTTTTTCTTTTGCTTTTAACGCAATATTTCTTGCAAGCTCTTCCTTTATCCTGACTCCTTGTCCACACTGATATTCAAAGCAATCAAGTCCTGTTTTAACAATATAATCCGGGATGTCAAGTGAATTTTTAAATCCTAATTCCTTAAAGTCATCCGGAGTTCCAGCCGGTCCGAATACAGCATTCATGTCTTTTCCACCTTAGATTTAAAATTATGTTTTCTTGGAAGAAACGGAGTTTCAAGAACTCGTTTCACTTTAAAGAAAAAGCCGTCTTCTAATTCAATAGGATACACATAAATAGTAGGCATTCTCTTAAAATTCGCACCAAGCATATCTGTAAAAATCTGGTCTCCAACAATAGCAACTTCGTTTTTTGAAAGGCGCATTGCTTTTCTTGCTTCATCAATTCCCCTTGTCAATGGTTTTGCGCCATCTGAAATAAAAGGCAACTGTAACATCTGAGCAAACGGTCTGACCCTGTCATACTTATTGTTTGATACTATTACAAGTGGAATATCCGCACTTTTCATAGAATTTATCCAAGCAATAATATATTTAGGTGGTTTAGGATTGTTATGAGTTGTCAAAGTATTGTCCAAATCAAGAATTAATCCCTTTATTCCGTTTTGCTTAAGAAAAGCAGATGTTATTTCTGTCACTGTATTAAAAACAAATGTTGGTTTAAACAACATATTAATTCTCCTTGATAATGAAAAAGCGAGCAGAGAAAAACTGCTCGCCTCCATTGTTAGTTGTACTTACGCTTACGCGCAGCTTCGGATTTCTTCTTGCGTTTAACCGAAGGCTTTTCATAGTGTTCTCTTTTACGAACTTCAGCGATTACACCGTCTTTAGCGCAGCTTCTTTTAAAGCGCTTAAGAGCTGTGTCAAGTGATTCGTTCTTACCAACACGAATTTCTGCCATTTCTCATTCCCTCCCTTTGCCGTTTAGCAGAGGATTTTATACCGAAAAATTTAACACAATATGCATTAAATTATGGTAACAGAGTTATTCATCCTACGATGATACAATGATAATTATACACTATAGGTGTATGTATTGTCAAGTATTTTTTAAAAATTTACTTAACAACTATATTTACAAGCTTTTTGGAAACATAAATTTCCTTAACAATTTCTTTACCGCCGATAAATTCAGCAATTTTAGGATCAGATTTCGCAACTGATATTGCGTCATCTTTTTCTATATCCGACGCAATCTTAACCGTTCCCCTAAGCTTGCCGTTTACCTGAACAGCAATTTCTATGGTATCTTCAATGCAGAATTCTTCATTATATTTTACCCATTTCTGGTCGTGAACATATCCTCCGAATTTGCATATTTCATAAAGTTCTTCAGTAATATGCGGTGCAAAAGGATTGAGCATAATAAGCAAATCTCTGTACTCCGCCCTGTTTATCGTTCCAATATCATAAATATCATTCAGAAGCGACATCATCGCAGCAACAGCGGTATTGAACTTCATTTCCTCAATATCCTGAGATACCTTCTTTATCGTTCTGTGCATATTTGCCCTGAGCTCAGGTCTGTACTCATCTCCGTCAATAAGCTTGTCCTGCAAAGCCCAAATTCTGTCGAGGAATCTTTTGCATCCCTTCATACTGTTTTCGCTCCACGGAGCAGCCTGCTCATAATCGCCCATGAAGAGAACATAAACTCTGAGCACATCTGCGCCATATTCGTCAACAACATCGTTAGGGTCAATGACATTTCCTCTTGATTTACTCATTTTAACACCGTCGGGACCAAGTACAAGTCCCTGTGCAGTTCTCTTGATATACGGTTCTTCCGTCGGAACAACACCTATATCATAGAGGAATTTATGCCAGAAACGAGAATAAATCAAATGTCTTGTTACATGTTCCATTCCGCCGTTGTACCAATCAACAGGCATCCAGTATTCAAGAGCCTCTTTTGATGCAAGCGCCTTTTCATTCTTCGGATCACAATAGCGAAGGAAATACCATGAAGAGCCTGCCCACTGCGGCATAGTATCAGTTTCACGCTTTGCATCTGCTCCGCATTTCGGACATTTACAATTCACAAATGAGTCTATCTTTGCAAGCGGGCTTTCGCCATCAGTGCCCGGTCTGAAATCATCAACGGGAGGAAGTTTAAGCGGAAGTTCATCATAAGGAACAGGAACTATTCCGCATTTCGGGCAGTGAACAATAGGAATAGGCTCTCCCCAGTATCTCTGACGATTAAATGCCCAGTCTTTCATTTTATACTGAACGCCCTTTTCCCCGCATCCCTTTTCCTCAAGTATAGAGAGCATCTTCTCAATAGCTTCTTTTTTGTTACTGATTCCATTGAGAACACCGGAGTTAACCATTTCTCCATCGCCTGTATAGGCTTCCTTTGATATATCCCCGCCTTTTATTACTTCAATAATATCAATACCGAATTTCTTTGCAAAATCATAGTCTCTGCCGTCGTGAGCAGGAACAGCCATAATAGCTCCGGTGCCGTATCCCATCATAACATAGTCGGAAATATATATAGGTATTTCCTTTTCTGTAATAGGGTTGACCGCCGTAATACCCTCAATCTTGACACCTGTTTTATCCTTAACAAGCTGAGTCCTTTCAAATTCACTCTTTAAAGCACATTCATTCTTATATGCGTCAAGAGCGTCGATATTTGTAATAGAAGAACGATATTTCTCAATAATAGGATGTTCGGGAGCAATAACCATAAAAGTTACACCATAGAGAGTATCAGGACGAGTGGTATAAATTCTGAGCTTATCATCCGTTCCTTTGATATCAAAGTTTACAAATGCACCTGTAGAACGACCTATCCAGTTTTCTTGCTGAAGCTTGACATTAGGAAGATAATCCACCTTTTTAAGACCATCAAGAAGCTTATCAGCAGATTCTGTAATTCTCAAATA
>CAMGJS010000080.1 GCA_946056455.1 uncultured Clostridia bacterium
GGCGGTAAAGCCCTGCCTGCGCTCCCCAGCAGATATGCATTGTTGAAAAGACATTCGTTCTTGTCCAATCGAGTATTTCACAAAGCTCGTCCCAGTAATCGACCTCTTCAAATTCCATCTGTTCAACGGGAGCGCCCGTTATTATCATTCCGTCATATCGGTTGTTTTTTATCTCGTCAAAGGTTGTATAAAACTTGACAAGATGCTCTGTCGAGGTGTTCTTTGAAACATGGGATTTCACCTGAACAAAGTCGATGTCGACCTGAATGGGCGTGTTACTGAGAAGCCTTAATATCTGTGTTTCTGTTTCTATTTTTTTAGGCATTAAATTAAGTATAGCAATTTTCAACGGACGGATATCCTGATGTTCGGCTCTGTCGTCGGACATAACGAATATCCTTTCTTCCTGCAAGGTTGAAAAAGCAGGAAGATTGCTTGGGATTTTGATAGGCATTTTGTTTCCTCCAGAAGTGATGTATCGAGAAAAATTATACCATAACGGTGCATTAAAGTCAAGAAAACGAACATAAGGCAGAATTTCCTTAGTTTACTGAATAATATCCGCAAAATCGGCAATAATCAGGGTGAAAAAATTTTTGGAGGTTATAGGGACAACTATGAAACGACTAACTTTTGCTATGCTTACGGGACTTATCATTACGCTTTCCTTATCTTTTGCAAGGCTTTCTGCCTTTGAAAGAAATCTTGACGATTTACAGAACGATGTATTAAGACTGCACATAATCGCAAATTCGGACAGCGACAAAGACCAGCAACTCAAGCTGAAAGTCCGTGACAGAGTGCTCAAAGAATGTTCATATATCTTTGATGGGGCAGAGTCTATTGAAGAGGTCACCGAAAAGGCAAGAGAAAATCTCGACCTGATAAGAGATACCGCAAGAAAGGAAATAACAGAAAACGGCTTTTTGTATGATGTGTCGTGCGAAGTGGTTAAGATGGACTTTGACAAAAAGGTATATGAGGAATTTACAATGCCGAAAGGCTTTTATAACGCATTGAGAATAAAAATCGGCAAGGCAGAGGGAAAAAACTGGTGGTGCGTTATGTATCCTCCACTTTGTGTTCCGGCGGCGACGGACGAGGACCTTTCTTTGTATCTTTCGGACGAGGAAATAGACATTATAAAAAATCCTCAGAAATATGAAGTGAAGTTCAAATGCGTTGAAATATATGAAAAGATTAAGGAAAAGCTTGAAGAAGCAGGGGTTGACATACGCTCTTTTAAAAGGTAAAATTTAATCTGAAAGGGAGTGTGTGCTATGGTTGAATTTTTACTTGGAGGTTCGGGAACGGGCAAATCGGAGGAACTTGTTTCAAGGATAAAGAAAGCTTCGGAACAGGGCGGAAAATGCCTTGTTATTATCCCCGACCAGTTCTCGTTTGAATATGACAAAAAGCTCTATCACGCACTCGGCGCAAAGGGATACAACAGCCTTTCGGTGCTTTCGTTCGGCAGGCTTGCGTCCGATATATTTATGCATTTTGGCGGAAGAAAGGGCAGCTTTGCAAGCGACTCGGCAAAGCTTGCCCTTACATATCTTGCGGTGAAGAAAATAAGGGAAAAAGAGGGCTTTGAATATTTTGTCAGACAGTCGCGCTCGTCTTCATTTGTAGGAAAGGTTTCGGCTGAGATAAAAGAACTGCACTATGCTGGAATTTCCGCCGAGGAGCTTCTTGAGGCAGGGACAAAATGCGGCGGCAGACAGCTTTCAAAGGCAAAGGATATTTGCGCCGTTTATACCGAATATGAAAGACTTCTCTCTGAAAAAAATCTTAAAGACAGCATAAGCGATGTTGAATATGCCTCTGTTGTGGCATATAATAACAGCTATTTTGAGGGAACAGATATTTTTATAGACGAGTTTCAGACTTTTCCTGCCGACCAGATGGATATGATAAGGTCGATGATTTCTTCTGCAAAAAGCGTTACAATTTGCCTTACAACAGAGAATACATCGTCAAGACTTCCGCTTTTTTCTGCTGTCAACAGCAGTTTTGAAAGAATATCAAAAATTGCAAAGGAGCAGGGAATAGAAGTCAGAAAGACTTATTTTAAAGAGCCCTTGCGGTTTAAGTCAAAGGATATTGCAGAGCTTTCGGGAAAGGTTTTCAGAAACGAAAAAGCAGAGCCGTTTTCATCACAAAATATCAAAACGGTATCTTCAAGCGATGTTTATAAAGAATGTGACTTTGTAGCTTCGGAGATAAAAAGGCTTGGGGAGGGCGGAATAAAATATCGGGATATTGCCGTTCTTGCAAGAAATACCGCCGACTACGGAAGTATCATTGAGGGAGCGTTTGAAAGATACGATATACCCGTATTTATGGATATGCAGAAAGCGGTTATGCATAAATCCGTTATGCTGATGATACTTTCGGCGCTTGAATATGCCTCCACGAAGAAAATTTCAACAGAAACCGTTTTAAGATACATAAAAACAGGAATTATGGGAATATCCCCCGAGGACGCAGGCACTCTTGACAACTTTGTATACCGTTACGGAATAGACGGTGAGCTATGGACAGAAGAATTCCCCCTGACAAAAAACGAAAACGAAAAGGAGCAGAGAGATACCGCCGAGGAGTTAAGGTCAAAGGTTATTCCTCTTTTAGAAGAATTCAAGGGCAAATGCAAAAATGCAGGCGGAAAGGAAATTTGCAAGGCACTTTTTGAACTTATATGCAAAAACGGCGCTTATGACTATCTTTCTGCGGAGCGTTCTCTTGACACGGAAAGCCTTGAAATCATAAGAGAGCAAAAGCAGGTGTGGAACGCTGTCACGGCTATTCTTGACGAGCTTTACACAATTATCGGCGATGAAAAAATATCCGCAGAGGATTTTGGCGGATTGTTTTCCTGCATAGCGTCGGGCGAGAGCATTGCCACTCCTCCGCAGACCCTTGACGCAGTTGTTTTTTCGGGCACTGAAAGAGCAAGGCTATCATCACCCAAGGCGGTGTTCATAATAGGCGCAACGGAAGGGGCTTTTCCTGCACTGTCATCTGAAAACGGACTTTTTGACATAAGGGACATCAGGGCTCTTGCAAAGGCAGGCGCAGAGCTTGACATTAATTCAAAATTCCGAATGAGCGAGGAGATTTTCTTTGCCTATAAAGCACTTTCGGCGCCGTCCGAAAAGCTTTATGTGTCATACCCTTATCTTAATGCTTCGGGCGATGGACTTTATCCGTCAGCCGTGATAAAAAATATTACGGATATGACAAAGAACGACATACATATCAACGCGGATAAATTAGGCGCATTATACTTTGCAAGAACGAAGAAATCTGCGTTTTACGGTTTTGTATGCGAATTTGACAAGGACAGCGAGGACTTTGCCGTTTTAAGAGAATACCTGAAATCCGACGAAGAATATAAAGGTAAGGTTGACTTTCTTGAAAAGACGGTATTTGAAAAAGTCGAAAGTCTTGAACCCCAGACTGCTCTCTCGCTTTTTGGAAAAAGGCTTTATATTTCACCGAGCAGGTTTGAGGATTATCAGAATTGTCCGTTTGTGTATTTTTGTAAAAAAGGGCTTGAGCTTTATCCCGTTGACAAAATCGAATTCAATCCGTCCTATGTGGGAAGTATCGTTCACCATTGCCTTTGCAGAACGCTTGAAAATATGACGAGAGATGAATTTTTATCCTGCCCCGAAGAAAAGCTGAAGGAGAAAATATCGTCTGCTTTTGACGAATTCTTATCCGAACAGATGGGTGGAGAGTATGCTAAGAGCGCGTCGTTCAGGCTTTCGGGCGAGGGAATAAAAAAGAGTGCGCTTGAAATTCTTTTGCACCTTAAAGAAGAATTTTCGCAGTCGGGATTTTATCCTTTTGCGTTTGAAAAGTCAATATCGGGCGAAAAGGACGGCATCAGTCCTCGTGTAATAAAATCCGAAAACGGAATTGAGATACACTTTTCGGGAACGGTTGACAGAGCCGATATTTTTAAAGACGGCGACAAGAATTATATCAGGGTTGTGGACTATAAAACGGGGGACAAGACATTTTCGCTCGGCGACATTTATCACGGAAAGAACATTCAGATGCTTGTGTATCTGTATTCTATCGTTGAAAGTATGGGCAAGAGCGTTCCCGCAGGGGTGCTTTATATGCCGTCCCACGACGCAGAGCCTGAGCTGTCAAGAGACGCTTCCTCCGACGAGGCGAAAAAGCTTTGCGATAAGAATTACAAAATGAAAGGCGTTGTGCTTGACAACGAAAAGGTAATTCACGCAATGGAGGACGACATAGGCGGAAAATACATTCCCGTTGCGCTCAAGAATGACGGAAGTTATACAGCGTCGTCAATGCTGATGACGAGGGACGAGTTCTCTGTTATGAAAGATTATATCGACTATATTGTGGGAGATATGGCGGACAGCCTTACAAGCGGAAAGATTGAGGCTTCGCCCCTTGTGAGCGGACAAAGCTCGCCCTGCAACTACTGCGATTATTGGAGCGTATGCTTAAAATCTTCAAATCCGCCCGTCAGGGAATATAAACCGTCGCAGTCGGCGGCTGTTATGAAAGAAATTTTGCAGAAAGGGGGAATAAAGTAATGGGATTTACACCCGAACAGCAGAATGCTGTTGACGCTCACGGCAAGGGAATAATCGTATCGGCGGGAGCAGGTAGCGGAAAGACAAGCGTTCTTGTTGAAAGGCTGATAAGGATACTTTCGGACAAAGAAAACAAAACCCCTGCCGAGCGTATTGTTGTTGTGACCTTTACAAAGGATGCCGCCGCTCAGATGAGGCAGAGGCTGTCGGAGGCTTTGTCAAAAAAGCTTTCCGAAGAGCCTGAAAATATCTGGCTGATGACTCAGCAGGCAAACCTTGGATATGCAAAAATTTCAACGATACACTCCTTTTGTTTTGACCTTATAAGAGATAACCCCGAGCTTGCAGAAGTCAATTCAAATTTCAGAATAGCGGACGAAAATGAAGAAAAAATCATCGTTTCAGAGGCTATTGAAAAGTGCCTTGAAAAATTGTCGGAAAATTCCCCCGAAACAAAGCTCCGTCTTTGCGGATTTTTTTGCAAAAGGGGAGAATTGAAGCTCAGAGAAACGATTGAAAAGCTTTATAAATACGCAATTTCAATTCCGTTTTATGAGGACAGACTGAATGCTCTCAAAGACGGCTTTGCTTGTGGAGTTGACGAAAATCTGCTGAAAGAATACTCTTTTATTCTCTCGGAGGAAATAAAGTCGCTCTGCGAGAGTGCGCTTTATGGAAAGTCGCTTGCCGAAAGCATAGGAGCAGGAGCTGTCGCCGAAACCTTTGAAAGCGAATACAACTCGTTCTCTGAAATAGCCGAAAAATTGCTTGACGAAAATATTCCCTTTGACGACAGAATGGAAATTCTCTCTATGCTGTCATTTAAGACAATGCGTTCCCCGAAGGTCGAGGAGGGCAGTTTTGAATACGATGTCAAGGAAGAATATATGAAGGTGCGGAACGATTATAAGGCAAGGTATAAAAAAATCTGCACCGAATATAAGTTCAGATTCTCGGACATTGACGATGACAGAAAAGTTCATCTTCAAATTCTTTCGGACATTATTCCCCTTATCGTTGCTATTGACAACGAGATAACTGCCGTCAAGGACGAAAAAAATGTCATAAGCTTTTCGGAC
>CAMGJS010000081.1 GCA_946056455.1 uncultured Clostridia bacterium
TTCAGAAGAGAGAAGAGCCTGCTCCCCAAGAGGAAATTGTTAAAGAGGAGAAAAAACTCCCTGAATACCGAGTTATTGGGGAATTTCTCAAAACCTATATACTTGTTGAGTGCGAAAATGAACTTATCGTCATCGACAAGCACGCCGCGCACGAAAGAATTCTTTTTGAAAAGTTAAAGGCGGCGGACGAAGGCTTTTCTTCTCAGCTTTTAGCGACACCCGAAAGCGTTCTGCTTACTCCCGAACAGCGTGCCGTTGTTGAGGAAAACAGAGAAGTTGTTGAAAATACGGGATTTACCTTTTCTTTCTCGGATAACAACGAGGTTTTGATAACGGGTATACCAACAATTTTTGATATTGACGATATGGCGGAGATTTTTTGTGAAATAGCCGATAATCTTTCAGAAAACAGAAATAATCCCCAGAGTGCCCGTCTTGACGAGATATATCACTCGATGGCTTGCAAGGCGGCTATAAAGGCTCACGACAGAAACGATATAAAAGAGCTTGAACACCTTGTGAAGCAGGTTCTTTCTGACGACAGGATAAGATATTGCCCTCACGGCAGACCTGTTATCAGCGTTATCACCGAAAAAGAACTTGAAAAAAGATTTAAGAGAGTATTGTGATGAATAAAATTTCGATAATTGTTATAGCGGGACCGACAGCCTCGGGTAAGACGGCTGTTTCTATCCGTCTTGCAAAGGAGCTTGACGGCGAGATAGTTTCAGCCGACTCTATGCAGATATACAAAGGTCTTGACATCGCCACGGCAAAGCCGACAAAAGAGGAAATGCAGGGTATCCCTCACCACCTTATGAGCTTTGTGGACAACAGCGAAAAGTTCAGCGTTGCGCAATATCTTGAAAAGGCAAGAGAAGTTATTGCGGATATTCACCAAAGAGGAAAAATGCCGATAGTTGTCGGCGGAACGGGACTTTATATCTCATCGCTTGTTGATAATATTATCTTTGACGATATTTCATCAAACGGAGAAGTTCGGGCAAGGCTTACAAAGGAGGCGGAAGAAATCGGCAACGAGGCAATGCTCAGAAGGCTTATGGAAATAGACGAAGAAACGGCTAAAACCTTGCACCCTAATAATCTTACAAGAATAATAAGGGCGCTTGAAGCCTATGAGCTTTCGGGACTTACAATGTCGGAGCTTAAAAGGAGGAGCCGAGAGGAAGAGTCGCCTTATAACGCTTGTATGATAGGGCTTAACTTCCGTGACAGACAAAAGCTTTATGACCGAATAAATCTTCGCGTTGATAAAATGGCGAAAGAGGGAATGGTCGATGAAGCTTTTGAATTCTATAAAAACGAGCGTGGAAACACCGTTTGTCAGGCAATAGGGTACAAGGAACTTATCCCTTATTTTGAGGAAAAAGCGACGCTTGACGAGTGCCTTGAAACGCTTAAAAGAGAGACAAGAAGATACGCAAAAAGACAGCTTACATGGTTCCGCAGAGATGAGCGGATACACTGGATATATCTTGATGAAACTGTCGGCGAAAAAAATATTATAGATAATTGCAAAAAATATATAGCAAAATGCTTTTAAATATGTTATAATAAATTGATATGGGTTTAATATGCCCATAATTTAAACGAAGGAAAGGGGAATGTGTAATGAACAAAGGTCTTATTTTGCAGGATGTTTTTCTCAATCAGGCAAGAAAGGACAAAATCGCCGTTACAGTATATCTTACCAACGGATTTCAGTTTAAAGGGATGATAAAGGGATTTGACGGCTACACCGTTATACTTGAGGGCGAAGGAAAGCAGTATCTTGTCTATAAGCACGCTATCTCGACCATTATCCCCGCAAAGCCCATTGCAATTCTTGACGCAGAGTAACAAAAAGGGGACAGTTGATGAACAGCATTATTGTTAAGATACTCGTCTTTGTGCTTGCGCTTTTTATGCTTATCACGATAGGAAGCCAGATTTATCTTTCTTTAAAGAACGACTACAAGACCGAAACGGCGGTTTCTTATTCCACTGTTGACAAGGTTTCGTTCAACGGAGTTTTTTTAAGAAACGAGCATGTCATTGCCAAAACGGGCGGAGGGGCGATAAGCTATCCTTACCCCGACGGAAGCAAGTTCGCTAAAAATTCTGTTGTCGCCTATGTTTACAGAAGCGAGTCGGATACCGAATGTGAAAAGAAAATCGAGGAGCTTGAAGCAGAGCTTGCGTCCTTAAAGAAGATAACAGGCCCGGGAACAATAGCCGCGGCAAAACCCGAGGGCGTATCGGAGCTGATAAAGCAAAGGTACCGCGATTCTGTTTATTATGCGACAAAGGGCGATTATTCAAAGCTTTCGGACGAAAGACAGAAGCTTTCGGAATATATGAATATAATGTCTTTGGTGACCGAAAAGGAAAGCGACTTTGACAGCACGATATCTGCGCTTGAAACAGAAATAGCAAAGCTGAAAGCGTCCCTTAACCCGCCCGTGAGCGAAATTATTACCGATTATGCGGGATATTTTGTCAGCAATGTTGACGGATATGAGGACATTCTCACGCCCGACAGCTACGAGGACCTCACGGCAGAGGACATAAAAAAGATAATTTCAAACAGCAACAACACCTCGTCTTCGGGAGTGGGAAAGATAATAGACGGCTACTCTTGGCGACTTGTCGGGATAATCGACAATTCAGCGAAGCTTTACAATGAGGGAATGAAAGTATCTCTTACATTCAATTCCTGTCAGGACACTATTTCAGCAACGATAATAGATGTTATCCCCACAGAAAACGCAGGCGAGAGCATTGTCGTTATTGAAAGCGACAAGCTTGTAAGCGGACTTGTAAGGCACCGTGTTGAAAGAGTTGAAATGGTCGCAAACCGCTATGACGGAGTGTATGTTCCGAGAGAGGCGGTAAGGTTCAACGCTCTCGGCGAAAAGGGAGTATATGTAAAGCTCGGACAAGGAATTGTGTTCAAAAAGCTTGATGTTGTATATGAGGGAGACAATTATCTGCTTTCAGCAAACAGCGGAGACCCCGAATATGTTCTTCTTTATGACGACATAATAGTCGACGGAATAAGCAAGAAGGACGAAGCGTACATCGGAATACTCTATGCAAGCGACGATGTCCCCGACGAAACCGAGGAGACGACAACAGAAACTACCGTTGCTCTCACAGTAGGAGAAACCACAAAACCCGAAGAAACCACGGCAACATCCGAACAACCGACTTAAAAAAGTGGTGATACGATGAATGAATTTGATTATGTCAGAGAAAATGCAAAGAGAATTAACTTTGAAATAGAAAACGCAAAGGCGAAGTACCGCTCAGCCGACGATAAGATTGAGCTTATGGCGGTGACAAAGACAGTTCCGCCCGAAGCTGTGAATGTGGCGGTTGAAAGCGGAATAACGCTCCTTGGCGAAAACAGAGTTCAGGAATATCTTTCAAAGCGTGATTTTTATGATAAATCCGCAAGAGTGGATTTTATCGGGCATTTGCAGAGCAACAAGGTCAAATATATCATAGATACTATCGGTATGATACATTCGGTGGACAGCGTAAAGCTTGCAGAGGAGATAAACCGTCTGTCAAAAATCAGGAACAAAATAACGGATATCTGCATTGAAGTCAATATCGGCAGAGAAGAAAGCAAAAGCGGGGTTATGCCCGAAGAACTTGACGAAATCTTCTATAAACTGTCAGAAATGCCGAATATTCGTGTTTTGGGGCTGATGTCGATACCGCCGAAGGAGTGTGCGGAGAAATTTTTTTCAAAAATGCAGGAACTTTTTATTGACATTAAGAGCAAAAACATAGATAATAATAGTGTATCGGTTTTATCGATGGGAATGTCCTCGGATTTTCCCGTTGCTATAAAATATGGCTCAAATGTAGTCAGGATAGGGACCGCTCTGTTCGGTTCCAGAAAATAAACGGAGGGATTAGTTATGAGCTTTTTAAACAAAATCGGAGGATACTTCGGTATCAACAACGAAGACGATTACGAAACGGAAGAGGAAAACTACACAGACGATATGCCCTATGCCGAAACTGAAGAGGAAAAGAGAAACAAGGTTGTCAATATTCACGCAACGGCTCAGCTTCAGGTTATTCTCGTAAAGCCCGAGGTATTTGCCGATACAAAGCAGATTGCCGACCATCTCAACTCCAAAAAGACGGTTGTTCTCAATCTTGAATCGACAACACCCGATGTTACAAGAAGAATTATCGACTTTTTAGGCGGTGTAGCTTATGCTAACGGCGGAAATATCAAGCCTGTTGCCAACAACACCTTCATCATCACTCCCTACAATGTCGGATTTGTCGGAGAAGACCTTGTGGGCGAGCTTGAAAGCAACGGCGTATTCCTGTAATATATGCCAAAACCAAAGTTTATTCTTTCCGATGAGGACAAGCTCCTTATTGCAAGGCTGAAAGACTTTGCCTATACAGCACAAAACAAATATACGCCTAAGTTTACTCCTTTTCTTGATGAGCGTCAGCTTGCCGTAGCGGAAGATTTTCTTATCGGTGAGCGGTTTTCAGGCTATCTGGCTTTTGGCGGACACGAATTGTGCAGAAGAAAGGTATTAGGGCTTTTTCCCGATACTCCGTCGGAAGAATTTTTTCCCATTGTTCCTTTGGAGTTTTCATATCGTGAACAGGACAAGCTTTCGCACCGTGACTTTCTTGGGGCGTTGATGGCTCTTGGTATAAAGCGTGAGATGATAGGCGATATATTCATCGACAACGGCAGAACGATTGTCTTTGCTTATGACACCGTGAGCGATAATATATTGAGCCAGATTTCAAAGGTTGGCTCTGTCGGAGTAAAGCTTAAAGTGTGCGATGAGGTGAATTTGTCGGCAAAAGACAACTTTACCGATATTGACGGCGTTGTTGCTTCGGTAAGAGCGGATTGCATAGTCGCTCTTGCAACGGGAATGAGCAGGGCAAAGTCGGCTGAGTATATAAAATCCAACGGAATAGACATAAACTTTGTTAAAATATTCTCCCCGTCTTACTCCTTTTCGGAGGGGGACATTTTCTCCGTCAGAGGTTTCGGAAAGTTCATATTTTCCGAAGTAGGCGGAATGACAAGAAAAGAGAAGCTCCACATTAAAATAAAAAAATATACATAAGGACGGTATTTTATATGATTAATGCAAAAGAAGTAAGCAGCAAAAGATTTGAAAAAGCGGCATTCGGCTACAAGCAGGAGGATGTTGACGATTATCTGAGAGAGCTTTCCGTTGAGATTGCTCAGCTTATCAAGGAAAAGGACGATTGCGACAAAAAGCTTGATGTTCTTGCCGATAAGATAAGAGATTATATGAAGGACGAGGAAGCTCTTAAAGACGCTCTTCTCGGCGCTCAGAGACAGGGACACAAGGTTGTTGAGGAAGCAAAGGAAACAGCTGAAAAAATTATTGCAGAGGCAAACGCAAAGTCCGATGAAATTCTCAGCGATACAAAAATCCAGCTTGAAAGAGAAAAGAAAATCCTTGCAAACACACAAAAGACCTCGGCTGAATTCAAGAGAGACCTTCTTGAGCTTTACAAGGAGCATATCAGCCTTATAAACAATATTCCCAACTTTATCGACGAAGAGGAAGAAGCCGAAGAAGAGGTTGAGGAAACCGCAGAAACAGCAGCGGAAACAGCAGAAACT
>CAMGJS010000082.1 GCA_946056455.1 uncultured Clostridia bacterium
CGTACGCATTAGCAAAAAACGCTGTTGTCACCGCACATGATATTATCCCTATTTTGTTTAATGGGAGGTATTATTGGTCAGATGAATCAACTGAAAGATTTATAAATTGTCATAATTATATCGCAACACATGATGAAATTACTGTTATTGCTGATTCCGAATGTACTAAAAAAGATATAATTGAACATCTTGGAGTAAATGAAAACAGAATATTTGTTACTCCGCTTGGATATGATGAAAAAACACATTTTCATGAAACAAATATGTCTGCACTTCGTGAGATGGGAATCGATTCCCCGTATTTACTTTATCTTGGTGCCCTTGATATGAGAAAAGGTATCTTTGATATTCTGAAAGCTTTTGACATTCTGAAATCAAAGTATTCCGAGCTGAAGCTTGTGATTTCGGGCAAAGCAGAGGCAATGTTTGAGTCACAATATAAAGAAAAACTTTTAGGTGTTTCTCTCGATAATGTTATATTCACAGGATATGTTACCGATGAACTGAAGCGGTTTCTCTTGTCTTCAGCTGAAGCGTTCCTTTTTCCATCTGAATACGAGGGTTTCGGTCTTCCTGTTCTTGAAGCAATGGCTTGTGGCGCTCCTGTTATTACGACAAATATTTCAAGCCTCCCCGAAGTTGGCGGAGACGCTGTTCTCTATGTTTCTCCCAATCACCCCGAGGAACTTGCTGATCAGATATCTAAAATTCTCGATTCGTCCTCATTAAGAGATGATTATATTGAAAAAGGATATGAACGTGCCAAGCAGTTTTCGTGGGATAAAACTGCTGCACTTACCGAAGAAGTTTATAAGATCGCTTATAATCGCACACATTAATAATCACATATTATCAATATGAATATCATTGAGGTTCAAATCGGAAAGAGTATCAGTAAAAATGATAATAATTATTTTTGATTAATAAGGAGATGTAAATTAATGAAAAAAGCATTGATTACGGGCATTACCGGACAGGACGGTTCCTATCTGGCTGAGTTCCTTTTAGAGAAGGGATATGAGGTTCACGGCATAATCCGTCGTGCGTCTGTTTCTACAACAGCCCGCATTGACCACATTATTGACAAGATTATTATTCACGAGGGAGATCTTTCCGATTCATCCAGTATTGTTCGGATTGTAATGCAAGTAAGACCTGATGAGATATACAACCTCGCAGCTCAGTCTCATGTGCAGGTGTCTTTTGACGCGGCTGAGTACACAGGCAATGTAGATGCACTCGGTGTTCTGCGTATTCTTGATGCGGTGCATATTGCAGGTCTGGATAAAGTGTGTCGAATTTATCAGGCGTCTACTTCTGAGCTTTATGGAAAGGTTGAGGAATGTCCACAGAACGAAAACACATCTTTTCATCCTTACAGCCCCTATGCCGTTGCAAAACAGTACGGATACTGGATGATAAAAGAGTACAGAGAGGCTTACGGTATCTTTGCTTGTAACGGTATTCTGTTTAATCATGAATCAGAGCGTCGCGGCGAGAACTTTGTTACCCGTAAGATTACAATTGCGGCGGGTAGAATTGCTTGTGGTTTACAGGACCATCTGGAACTTGGAAATCTGGATTCACTTCGTGACTGGGGATATGCTAAGGATTATGTTGAATGTATGTGGCTTATTCTTCAACAGGATGAACCTGATGATTATGTAATTGCAACAGGAGTTCAGCATACGGTACGCGAATTTACTACTCTTGCTTTTGCAAATGATGGAATAGAGCTTGAATGGCGCGGAGAAGGTCTTGACGAAAAAGGTTATGATAAGAAAACAGGTAAAATGCTTGTTTGCGTAAATCCTCAGTGGTTCAGACCAACTGATGTTGTTAACCTTTGGGGTGATCCTACTAAGGCAAGAACAAAGCTTGGATGGAATCCTCAGAAAACAAGCTATGAACAACTTTGTGCAATTATGGCAGAGCATGATCTACAACTTGCTAAGAAAGAAGCGGGAATGATATAATTGCAACCCGAAAAGAAGAAGGTGATGTATTTGGATAACGGCAAAAAAGTACTGATTTTCGGAGTATCAGGCTTTGTAGGTCACTATCTTGCCGAAGAGTTTCATAATAACGGATATGATGTGTTTGGATGCGATCTTGAAAGAACACCAAACTTAAATGATTACATAAAGTTTGAAAACTGCGATATTCTTGATAAAGACGCAGTTGTAAAGTGTGTGTCTTTGATCAAGCCCGATTATATCGTTAACCTTGCTGCAATAAGCAGCGTTGGGCAATCATGGAATAATCCACAGAAAACGGTAGCCATAAATGTTGAGGGTGCAATTAATATTCTTGAAGCTGTCAGGTTATTTGCCCCTTTTGTTAAAGTATTGTTAATCGGTTCAAGCGAGGAGTATGCCGCATCGGATTTTCCTATTTCTGAAAGCTCACCGCTTGATGCGGGCAATCCTTACGGCATCTCTAAAATAATGCAGGAAAAATACGCTGAATTATATCGTTTAAGGTATAAAATGAATGTTTTCTATGTTCGTGCGTTTAACCACATAGGCCCTATGCAATCTGACAGATTTGTTATTCCGTCCTGGTGCAAACAAATTTCCAGAATAGCAAAGGGCGAACAAGAACCGATAATGCATATCGGCAATACACTGGTTAAAAGAGATTTCAGCGATGTTCGGGATGTTGTCCGCGCATATCGCATGATCGTTGAAAACGGAAATTGCGAAAGGGTATATAATGTTGGAAGCGGAAAGATTGTCTGCCTCAGTGATATATTAAATCATTTGATTTCACTTTCCAATAAAGAAATAACTATTGTTCCTGACGAATCACTTGTGAGAAAAAATGAGGCACCTGTGATATGGTGCGATAACAGTCTTATAAAAACAGAGCTCGGATGGGAACCTGAATATGATTTATATGATACATTAACTGAGATCTATAATTTTTATATTAGTTAAGAGTAACTTTATATCCGTTATTTGTTTTCTAATTGTTTGTAAAGTTGTCTGACGAGCGCTGTTCTCTATGTTTCTCCAAATCAACCCGAGGAACTTGCAGAACAGATATGTAAATTTATAGATTCCCAATCGTTGAGAGATGAATATATTTCTAAGGGTTATGAGCGAACAAAACAATTTTCGTGGGATAAAACCGCAGCTCTTACCGAAGAAGTTTATAAAATCGCATACGATCGTACACACTAACTGTTAAGGAGAAAACTATGCATGTAATTTTATTATCTGGCGGCAGCGGAAAGCGCTTATGGCCCCTTTCAAACGATATCCGTAGCAAGCAGTTCATAAAGCTTTTTAAGAAGAGCGATGATAGTTATGAATCAATGGTACAACGCGTCTATCGTCAGATTACCGCTGTTGATGCTGACGCCCAAATTATAATCGCTACCAGCAAATCTCAGGCGAGTGCAATAAAAAATCAGCTTGGCGAAAGAGTATCTGTCTGCGTTGAGCCTTGCCGCCGCGATACATTTCCCGCAATCGCACTGGCGACAGCTTATCTGCATGACGAACTTGGGGTGGATACGAATGAATCTGTTGTGGTTTGTCCTGTTGACCCTTATGTTGACGATACATACTACGAGGCAGTCAAAAACCTGTATAAGCTTTCAGAGCAAGGTAACGCGAATTTGACTCTTATGGGTATCGAGCCAACCTATCCGAGCGAAAAATATGGATATATTATCCCAAGGAATATTGAAAAAGTAAGCGCCGTCAAAGAATTCAAAGAAAAACCCGACGCCGAAACTGCAAAGAAATATTTATCACAGCACGCATTGTGGAATGCAGGAATCTTTGCGTTCAGGATAGGGTATATGCTTGACAAAGCTCACAGTATGATTGATTTTGATGACTACCGTGACCTGTTCAACAAGTATGACGCAGTGACCAAAATCAGCTTTGATTATGCTGTGGCTGAGAAAGAACCAAGTATTCAGGTGTTGCGTTATAACGGCGACTGGAAAGATGTAGGCACCTGGAATATGATGGCTGAGGTAATGGCGGACAAGACAAAGGGAAAAGCTGTTCTTGACGATACTTGCGAAAATACAAATGTAGTTAACGAATTGAATATCCCCATTCTTTGCATGGGCTGTAAGGATATGATTATTGCGGCAAGCGGCGATGGTATTCTTATTTCCGATAAAGAGCGCAGCGGATATATGAAACCTTATGTTGAAAAAATTGAGACCGAGGCAATGTATGCCGAAAAGTCATGGGGTACATACACAGTCATTGATGTTCAGCCGGGTTCTATGACCGTTAAGGTGTCGATGAATGCCGGGGAGCATATGAGCTATCATATGCATAACTGCCGTGAAGAAGTATGGACAGTCATATCAGGCAAGGGCAGAGCTGTAGTGGACGGTATGGAGCAGATTCTTCGTGTCGGAGATGTTATTACCATTGCTGCAGGATGCAAACATATGGTTGAGGCTATTACTCCGCTGGACATTGTTGAAGTTCAGCTTGGCGATGAGATTGATGTAACCGATAAGATTAAAATTCCATTGGAGTAAGTGTTATGGAAATAATGAAGCTTCTTCCGTACGGCAAGGATTATCTCTGGGGCGGAACACGGTTGCGGGAGGAATATAATAAAAAAATATATATGACTCCCTTGGCAGAAACATGGGAATGTTCGACACATCCGGACGGACCGAGCCTTGTAGCAAACGGAGAGTTTAAAGGCGAGACGCTGACAGAGGTTTTAAAACTTCATCCAGAGTATCTCGGAAATAAGGTACGTAACGGCGAGTTGCCAATCTTAGTAAAGTTTATTGACGCAAAACAAGACCTTTCGGTACAGGTACATCCTGATGATGACTATTCGTTAATACATGAACAACAGAACGGAAAAACTGAAATGTGGTATGTCATTGATGCTGATGAAGGAGCAAGTCTGATTTATGGATTTAAGCATAAGATGACGGAAGATATTCTTCGGAATGCTGTTGAAACCGGAACATTGGACAAGCACCTTCAGAAAGTCAAAGTTCATAAGGGAGATACATATTTTGTCCCTGCAGGAACGGTGCACGGAATAGGCAAAGGAATTTTAATAGCCGAAATACAGGAAAACTCAAACATAACATATCGTGTTTACGATTATAACCGTGTAGATAAAAACGGCAAGAAGCGTGAGCTCCATTTTGATAAGGCTGTTCAGGTCATGGATATGGGTGTCGCTCCCGATATCGATCAGAAACCAAGAATTGTAAAATATTATCCGGGAGGGTCAAGGGAAGTTTTATGCAACTGTAAGTATTTTGAAACAGAACGGATTCAGATTACAAAAGGATTGTCTTTTTCCGTTGATGATAATTCTTTCCAGGTTCTGATGTGCCTTGACGGCTATGGGCAGGTTGAAACCATGAACGCCGAGCAAAAACCGATTCGGTTCAGTAAAGGAGAAACTCTTTTTCTTCCTGCGGGAATAGGAACATGTTTCGTTTTGGGAGATACAGTATTACTAAAAATACGGTGTTAATTCAGCATTTTTGATAAGATGTATATTCTCTTTGTTTAGTGTTGTAAAAACTGAGTTTTTGCTTTGTGATATTTAAATAAAAACCTACCGATTGTGAATTGCATCAAATTGTATGGACAGCACATAAAAT
>CAMGJS010000083.1 GCA_946056455.1 uncultured Clostridia bacterium
GTCCTTGAAAGAATTATTACGGATATTCCTGCTCCTAAGGGGGACGATGACGCTCCGTTGCAGGCGCTTATCTTTGACAGCTACTATGACAGCTACAAGGGCGTTATCATCTACATAAGAGTAGTTGAGGGAACTGTCCGTGTGGGCACAAAAATAAAGCTTATGGCAACGGGTGCGGAATTTGATGTTGTCGAAACGGGCTATATGGGCGCAACGGATCTTGTCAATGTGGGCGAGCTTCACGCAGGAGAGGTAGGGTATATTGCCGCCTCGATAAAGAGTATAAGCGACACAAGAGTGGGCGACACCGTAACGGACGCCGAAAACCCCTGCGCCGAGCCTTTGCCGGGATATAAAAAGGTCAACCCTATGGTCTTTTCGGGAATATATCCCCTTGACGGAGCAAAATACGGCGATTTGAGGGACGCTCTCGAAAAATTACAGCTCAACGACGCCTCGCTTTCGTTTGAGCCCGAAACCTCGATAGCTTTGGGCTTTGGTTTCCGTTGCGGATTTCTGGGACTTCTTCATATGGAGATTATTCAGGAGCGTATTGAAAGGGAATACAACCTTGACATTATCACAACGGCGCCGTCGGTTATCTATAAGGTCACGCTGACAAACGGCGAGGAAAAATACATCGACAACCCCTCAAACTACCCCGACCCTGCCCAGATACAGCTTGCGGAGGAGCCTGTCGTAAAGTCAAATATACTTGTGCCGTCGGAATTTGTGGGAAATATTATGGAGCTTTGCAAGGAGCGCCGCGGCGTATTCAAGGATATGAAATACCTTGACGAAACAAGAGTTGAGCTTCACTATGAACTCCCCCTGAATGAAATTGTCTATGACTTTTTTGACGCTTTGAAATCAAGAACACGCGGTTATGCTTCCTTTGACTATGAATTTATGGGATATGTCCCCTCAAAGCTTGTCAAGCTTGATATTCTTTTAAACGGCGACATTGTGGACGCTCTTTCCTTTATTGTCCACATTGACAAAGCATACGCAAGAGGAAGAAAAATTGCCGAAAACCTCAAGGAAAATATTCCTCGTCAGATGTTTGAAGTTCCCATTCAGGCTGCTGTCGGAGGAAAAGTTATAGCAAGAGAAACCGTCAAGGCATACCGCAAGGATGTTCTTGCAAAGTGCTACGGCGGAGATATAACAAGAAAGAAAAAACTGCTTGAAAAGCAGAAAGAGGGCAAAAAGCGTATGCGCCAGTTCGGAACGGTAGAGGTTCCGTCCGAAGCGTTCACCGCTGTTCTCAAAATAGATTAAGGAGGTGCCGTTATGGGCCCCGAAAGAGCTATGGTGACTTTGTTTTCACTTATTTCAACAGGCTTTATCGGATATTGCTTCTATCATATCTTAACAACGGGCGATATTCTGAAAATTCTTATTTCGGGCGCGCTCGGCATTGCCTCCACAGTATTTCTCGTCATTCAGATGAGAAAAAATATAAAAGGGTGATTTTATGAAATACGAATGTCCTCATTGTCACGAAAAGACAATTACTCTTAAACAGAAAGCCTTTGCGGGAACTTTAACTTCACGCGGAGCAGAATGTGAAAAATGCAAGAGAAGATGCGTAAACGGCAAGGACTCGACAATTTTCAGACTTGTCACTTCGCTTGCCGTTCTGATATTCATTACAAAACTCATTTTCTTCTCTGAAATCGATATGACATTCTGCATTGTGGCTTCAATAATAGCGCTTGTTGTTGCTAAAATACTGCAGATAATCTTTGACGCATTTTTTGCAAAGCTTATTCCGTCACAATGGATAGATTAGGAGTTTATATCCACATTCCGTTCTGCGCAAAAAAATGTCCCTACTGCGATTTTTATTCGGTGAGGTATAATAAAGACCTTGTTTCACGGTATGTTGACGCTCTTGTGCGGAATTTCAGGGCTTTTCGGGATAAATACGGAATACATAAGGCTACTTCCGTTTATTTCGGGGGAGGAACTCCTCTTTTGCTCTCTCCTGCGCAGTTAGACATACTGCTTTCGGCACTCTCTGAATGTTTTGATATTGACGAAAATGCAGAGATAACCGCAGAGGCCAACCCGTCGATGTCCGATAAAACAAGGCTTTCGGAATACAGAAAAACGGGGATAAACCGAATATCCTTCGGGGTGCAGAGCTTTTGTGACGATGAGCTGAAAGCACTCGGAAGAACGCACACCGCCGAGGGCGCAAAAAGGGCGATTGTCAACGCTTTTGACGCGGGCTTTGAAAATATCTCCGCCGATATTATGCTGGGCATTTTAGGGCAGAATGAAGAAAGTCTTGCAAGGACTATTGACATTACAGGAAAGCTTCCGTTGTCGCATATTTCTGCGTATATGTTAAAAATCGAAGAAAACACACCGTATAATTGCGATGAGATAAAAAACGCTCTGCCCGACGATGACAGCGTTGCCGAGCTTTATCTTTTTGCTTGCAAGGAACTTGAAGAAAGGGGATTTTTGCAGTATGAAATTTCGAACTTTGCTAAGAAAGGACGGCAAAGCAGGCATAACCTACTCTATTGGAAATCCCTTGACTATATTGGTTTCGGCGCTGCTGCACATTCCTGCTTTCGCGGTAGTCGTTTCGCTGTTCCTTGCGATATCGGCGCTTATATTGAAAATACTTCCCAGCAGGAAGTAATAACCGACGATAACCCCTGCACTTTTTCGGAATACGCTATGTTAAGGCTGAGGTTGTGCGAGGGACTTTCGCTCCATAAGGCGAAAGAACGGTTTTCTTTTGACGAAGAAGAGCTACTCAGAAGGGCGGAAAAATACCGCGTAAATAATCTGCTTAAAATCGAAAACGGCAGGATTATCCTCACAAGACAAGGCTTTCTTGTCAGCAACGGAATAATAGCGGACCTTATCGTTTAGCATAATAGCTAAAAAGGCGTTTTGCAAGCGGCGAAAAATTTACTTGCAAAAAGACGCCTTATGCTATAAAATAAATATAGTGGGTTTTTATGACCGAAATATGTTTTTTGGGGGATATTCAATGGAACTCAGTAAAATGACAAGAGAACAGCTTGTCGAATTTAAAAATGAAGTTCAGTCCGAATATGACAGCTTTAAGGCAAAGGGATTAAAGCTTGATATGTCGAGGGGAAAGCCTTGTTCCGAACAGCTTGACCTTACTATGCCTATGCTTGACACCTTGAACAGCTCGTCGGACCTTAAATCTGAAAACGGAACGGACTGCCGGAACTACGGTATTTTGGACGGTATCCCCGAGGCGAAAAAGCTTTTTGCCGATATTCTTGAAGTTTCTCCCGATGAAGTAATCGTCGGCGGAAATTCAAGCCTTGCGCTTATGTATGATACGATAACAAGGGCGATGCTTTACGGCGTAGTCGGAAGCGAAAGACCTTGGTGCAAAGAAGAAAAAATAAAGTTCTTAGCGCCTGTTCCCGGATATGACAGACATTTTGCAATATGTGAAAAGCTCGGAATAGAAATGATAAATGTTCCGATGACGGATAACGGTCCCGATATGGATATTGTCGAGGAGCTTGTTGCAAAGGATAAGTCCATTAAGGGAATATGGTGCGTTCCGATGTATTCAAACCCCGGCGGAACAACTTATTCCGACGAAACGGTAAAGCGCTTTGCTTCACTTAAAACAGCGGCACCCGATTTCAGAATTTTCTGGGACAACGCATACTGTATCCATCATCTTTCAGATACTCCCGATAAGCTTCTGAACATTATGGAAGAATGTAAGAAAAACGGTACCGAAAATCGTGTTTATATCTTCACTTCCACTTCAAAGATAACATTTTCGGGCGCAGGTCTTGCGGCTATGGCGGCAAGCGTTGAAAATATCGCCGACATAAAAAAGAGTATGACCGTTCAGACAATAGGCTACGACAAGATAAATATGTTAAGGCACACAAGATTTTTCGGAAATAAGGAAAATGTCTTTGAGCATATGAAAAAGCACCGCGCGATAATTGAGCCTAAGTTTGACGCTGTTCTTTCGGCACTTGAAACAGAGATTGCTCCCATAGGCGGTTGCGAATGGAGCAAGCCCAACGGCGGATACTTCATTTCGTTCAATGCTCCCAAGGGTTGTGCAAAGAGAATTGTCGAGCTTTGCAAAGAGGCTGGGGTAGTTCTCACGGGCGCAGGGGCTACATTCCCCTATGGTAAGGACCCCGATGACAGAAATATCAGAATTGCTCCCACATACCCCACTGTTTCGGACCTTTCACTCGCTACAAAGCTTTTCTGTATCTGCGTAAAGCTTGCTTATGCCGAGAAATTATTGTCAGAATAAAAATATTGTAAAAAACAAAAAGCACGCCTTTGGGCGTGCTTTTTTATGCTATGTATAAAGCTTACTTTGTGTTGTCAAGGTTCCAACGGAATGTTGAAATTCTCTGAGCCTTGGTGTTGCTGTAATTTATGTTGTTTGTAAGAGTAGAAAGGTCAATGTAACGGTAGTCGGTCTTAGGTCTTTTGCCCGAGTTTGCAAGAGCGGCCTTGATAGCGTCAGAGGTGTAGTTTCTTGAAATAACTGCGCCGAGCTTGTGGAAGTCACGCTCAAACTCAACTATTGACTTTGCGAGTGTGATATTTGTATCGCAGACATTGTAAATGCCCTGATACTGATATGAACCGTCCTGCGTAAGAACGCCGTTTACAAAGTCAACGAGATTATAGATACAGCAGAACGAGAAACCATAGTTACCGTCGCCGTAAAGGAAACCTACGCCGTCCTTATAGTCGTAAATTCTGTCGTGGAGGTTCTGGTTGTAATCCTTTGAATAAACGGGAGCCACTCTCATAACGACGCCCTTGGAGTTGCCCTTTTTGAGCGACTTTGCAAGCTCTCTTTCACTGTCGGACTTCATCTTTGCATAGTTTGAGAAAGGCTTTTCGTCGTTTGTTTCACGAATGGGCTCTCTCGACTTCTGCGGAGCGTAAATCTGAGTTGTGCTGAGCATTATAATGTCCTTTATTCCTGCGTCAACTGCAGTTTTGTAAAGATACTTGTCAACATTTGCGCACTGCTTCATCTCAACATCTGTAACAACGGAGTCAAGGTCGTTATCGACAGAGCAGGCAAGATGAATTACTGCGTCAAGCTTTCCGCTTTCAAGTATGGGTGAGATCTTTGATTTATCAGTAATATCAGCCTGAAGAAAGTTGAAGTTGGGCTGACCGATAAGAGGACTCGCTTTTGAGTCTGTTCCGATAACATTATTGCCTTTCTGCAAGAGCGCACTTGTGACTTCCCTTCCGATAAAGCCGCTGGCGCCTGTAACTAAGATGGTTTTCATAGGTTCTACCTCCTATAAGTGGGATAATTGAATAAAGGCAAATCCATTTAAATTGCGCGGAATAATCCGCAAAATTGTAAAATGGGCATAGCTGTTCCTTTACATTATACCAATAACTTTAAAAAAATGCAATACCTTTATAATATCCTTTTTCAAAAAGTGATTAAATTCTTCATATTATTGAAAATCGGCTTGTTTAAATTATGCAAATATGCTAAAA
>CAMGJS010000084.1 GCA_946056455.1 uncultured Clostridia bacterium
GCAACGGGATAGCAAAAGTGGATGCGAATGGAAAGAGTTAAACGATTTTTTGCGTTTCAGCAAAAAATCAGGCTCCGCGCCAGCGGTCGTGTTTTGCTTTCTTTTTCACGAAATAAAAAGAAAGTCGCCCTCCGCAGAGGGCGAAACTCTTCTGCTTCGCCGACAGCGAAACCTTGAACAATATAAAAAGGGTATCTTGCGATACCCTTTTTAAAAATTTACTTCGTAAGATTCCAGATGTCCCTTGCATAATCCTCAACTGCTCTGTCGGCGGAGAATATTCCCGCGCCTGCGATATTGTTGAGCGACATCTTGTTCCAGGCGTTTGCGTCCGTGTATTTTTCCGAGGAGAACTTCTGCGCTCTGCGGTAGTCCTCAAAGTCTGCAAGAACCATATACGGGTCTTTAAAGCGGAGCGAATTTGCAACCTCTTCAAAGGTACAGCCGTTAATTCCGCGATACATTCTCTCGATAGCCGCCTTGATAACGGGGTCTTCGTTGTAGTAAACCTCGGGGTTGTAGCCCGACGCCTTCTTCTGAAGAACTTCGTCCTTGAGCATACCGAAGGTGATGATGTTTTCTTTTCCGACAGCCTCGCCTATTTCAATGTTAGCGCCGTCGAATGTTCCCAGCGTTACAGCGCCGTTAAGCATAAGCTTCATATTTCCCGTGCCCGAAGCTTCTGTTCCAGCAAGGGAAATCTGCTCAGAAATATCGCTGGCAGGCATAAGGATTTCCGACAAAGTAACCTTGTAATCTTCAAGGAAGTAAACGGCAAGCTTCTTGTTTATCTTGTCGTTCTTGCGGATTTCCTCGGAAATAGCCCATATCATCTTGATGATCTGCTTTGCAAGATAATATCCGGGAGCAGCCTTTGCCGCAAAGATATATGTCTTGGGAGCAAAGTCCATATCGGGATTTTCAAGAAGCTCGTTGTACTGAGCGAGAATGTTCAGCGCGTTGAGGTGCTGACGCTTGTATTCGTGAAGTCTCTTTACCTGAACATCGAAAATGCTGTCGGTGTTGAGAACAACGCCTGTATGCTGTTTTATATACTTTGCAAAGTTTTCCTTGTTCTGCTTTTTGACCTTTGCAAGCTTTGAGAGTACCTGTGTATCGTTTTCAAATACGCAGAACTTTTTGAGTTCGGAAGCGTCTTTAAGGAATTTATCGCCGATTGTTTCTTTAAGAAGATTTGTAAGTCCGGGGTTGGACTGATAGAGCCATCTTCTGTAAGCGATACCGTTTGTGACATTCTTGAACTTGTGGGGAGTGTCAAGGAACTCGTTGTTGAATACCTCGTGCTTGATAATCTCCGAATGAAGCTTCGAAACGCCGTTTACGCTGTGCGAAGCGTCAAGACAAAGGTTTGCCATATGTATCTGATTATTCTGAATGATGGACATTCTTGAAACTCTTCCCGGGTCGCCCGTTCTTTCCATAAGAGCGGAGCAGTAACGCTGGTTGATTTCGCAGATAATGGAGTAGATACGGGGAATGACCTCTTTGACAAGGTTCTGGTCCCACTTTTCAAGAGCTTCCGCCATAACCGTGTGGTTGGTGTAGGCAAAGGTGTTGCGAACGATATGCCAAGCCTTGTTCCAGCTGTAACCGCAGTCGTCAAGCAGAATACGCATAAGCTCGGGGATAGCCAGTGTGGGGTGAGTGTCGTTGATATGTATTGCAACCTTTTCGTGCAGATTGTCAAGTGTGCCGTAAACGCTCATATGGTGATTTACAATATCACCGATTGAAGCGGCGCAGAGGAAATACTGCTGACGAAGACGGAGCGATTTACCTTCAAGGTGGTTATCGTTGGGGTAAAGCACCTTTGAAATAGCCTGAGCCATACTGTTCTGTCCAAGAGCCTTTGCATAGTCGCCCTGGTTGAACATATTCATATCGAATGAGGGCGATTTTGCCTGCCAGAGTCTTAAAACCGATACAGCCTCGGTGTCATAACCCGAAACATACATATCATAGGGAACGGCAAGAACTGTTGTGTAGTCAACATGAGAAACATGATGATACTGATTGTCCCAGTATTCGTTGAGCTTGCCGTCAAAATGAATTTCAACGCTCTTGTCAAGCTTGGGGACAAGCCATACCTGACCGCCGGGGAGCCAGTTGTCGGGGAGCTCTGTCTGCCAGCCGTTTTCGATTTTCTGTCTGAAAATGCCGTATTCATAGCATATAGAATAGCCCATTGCGGCATAGCCCTGGGTTGCAAGACCGTCAAGGTAACAAGCGGCAAGTCTGCCGAGACCGCCGTTTCCGAGTCCCGCGTCAGGCTCGTATTCATAGATATTGTCAAGCTTTATGCCGTATTCCTTGAGAATATCCCTTACATCGTCCTGAATACCGAGGTTATAGAGAGAAGTTTTGAGCGAACGGCCCATAAGAAATTCCATCGAGAGATAATAAACCTGCTTTTTGCCCTCGGAATGTATCTTATTCATAAACTTTCTGCGCTTTTTTCTGAGTTCGGATACAATAACCGAAGAAAGCGCCTCGTAAACCTGCTTGTCCGAAGCTTCGTCGGGATTGAGGTTATACTCCATCTGAACTTTATGGACAAATTCCTCTTTGAGTTCTTTTTTTGTTATTTCTTGCATATCTTTACCACCATTCATATATTTGCAAATTTACATACAAGAGTATTATATACCATTTTCGGATTTATTTCAATACAAAACAAAAACATATCACAAAAATTGTAGGTTTAGGAAAAAATTTTCAATAATTTTACACATTCATAGTCAAATAGGTTAAATTTATGCCTTTTTGCGCTTTCTGAAAACGGTTGAAACTCCCATCACGCCAAGAGCAATAGCCGCCGCTATTCCCACGGAGCGGACAAGATTTGAAAAAAACAGCTCGGTGTTGTTTGTGGTGAAGTTGAGCATAGTGTCGTAAATCAGCTTTCCGGGCACAAGCGGAATAAGCCCCGTAACGAGAAAAACGGTAACGGGAGTTTTTCTCACCCTTGCAAAAATCTCACAAAAGACCGTCATAACGGCGGCGGCAAAGAGGTATGCGGGGGTTTCGTATTCGGGCAGGATATAAAACGCTACCGTGAACGCTATCCACGATATTACTCCCGAAAGTGTGGAAAAAATAAGGTTTTTCCCCTTTGTGTTGAATATTACCGAAAAAGCAAGGGAGGATAACGCTACCGAGATAAATTCGAGAAAAAGTCTCACAAAACCGCCCCCTTTGCAAAAAACATCACGGAAACGCCTATCGCTATGCCGAAAGCCGTCAGAATGGCCTCGGCAAGCCCCGACATTCCCGAAAGATAATCCTCCGCCATAAAATCGCGCATACAGTTTGTAAGAGCAATTCCGGGGACAAGCGTCATCAGAGCGCCTGTCATTGCGCTTTCGGGATTGTGAGAAAATCCCGTCATTTCTGCAATAAGGGTGACAAAGGCAATAAGCGTCGCCGAAAGAATACTCTTGAAAAAGATATTATAACGCTGTCTGTCAAGCAGATAAAGAAGTATTCTTGTCATAGCGGCGGCAACAAGAGCCGTAACTATATCCCCTGCCGTTCCACCAAAGAATATAGCATACGAAAGTCCCACAGCGGCAAATGCACAAATCTGGGCAAAAACGCCTGAACCCTTTTCTTCCTTTATTTTTGCAAGCTGTTTTCTTGCCATAAGAATATCGGGCTTTGTTTCACATATCCTTCTTGAAAGTGCATTAAGCTGTTCAAGGCGATAAAGGTTTGTATCGCGGTATTTTATCCTTGCCGATTTTGTCAGCGGCAGGGAATTATCCGAAACCGTCGCTATTATATTCACGGGAGTAGCCGAAACCTCGGCGTCATTACAGCCGTAAGCCGAGAGAATTCTTGTCATCGTTTCCTCAACGCGCTGTATCTCTGCGCCACAGTTCAAAAGCTCAACCCCGACATCAACGGCAAAATTCAGTATCGTTCCCTTTGATTTCATAAGCGCTCCTCTTTTTTATCCTTAAAACAAAAGAACGCCGAAAGGCGTTCCCTTTGCTTTTTTTATTTTTTGTGAAATATCGCCTTTTATTCTGCACTTACATTGCAGGATGATACGATAACCGATACTGTTCCGAATGGGAAGCAGATAGGCATTGAGAACATTTCACCATTCTTTGCGATAAGCTTTGCGCTTTCAACGACCTTCTGCGGTTCAAGCTGTAATTCTGTCTGTTTGTTGTTGGACATATTAACGGTGAAAAGTCCGTTATGAAGGTTTAAGAATTCCGCAACGGACTCTCTTGCCATTTCGTCAAATTCGGTGAGCTCTTCGCCCGAATATCTTGCGGCAAATTCCGTAAGAGCTGCCGCCGAGCCCTCAATCGCGGTGAATACCGTTCCCTTGCCGTTGATAAGCTGATATGCAGCCTTGTCCGCTTTATATTCCTTTACCGATTCGGGTGCGAGAGGAATAAAGTCGCCGCCGACAAAACGGATAATGTTCTTGAACACAAGCGAAACATAATCCGTAAAGAAGTCAATGTTGCCGTCAAAGGTGTTGAATATGTAAAAATTGCGGATAATCGTGTCAATTTTTCGGTTCTGGTCGTCGGTGAAGTCGCTTTCTTCAATAAGGTTGTTCTGCTTGTACTTTGCAAGAGCCTCGGCAAACTGTTCGTTTGTGAGATAGCCTTTGTCAACAAGCGCCTGTCCGAGAACAAGGTGAGCCTGCTTCTGGTTTGAGAGGAGTTCTTCAACCTGAGCCTCGGTAACAAAGCCCTTTTCAACGGCAATGTCGCCGAAACGCTTGTCTGCGCGCTGCTGTTCAGCGTGGACCTCGTCAACCTGCTTTGCGGTCATATATCCTGCATTAATTGCAAGAACGCCGAGCTTTGCGCGAACGACCTTCTGCATTTCAAGAGCTTCGATAAGCTGCTGCTTTGTTACAAGCTTTTCATTAAAAAGATAGTTTCCAAAAAATTGTGTAAACATATAAGGTTACTTCCTTTCGGCGATTTTTTCAAGAATTTTTGTTACATCGTCATAATTTATCGGCTTCTGCAAAAATTCATAAGCGCCTGCCGCAATAGCTATTTTAAGGTTTTCCTGCGTTCCGACTGAAGAAGCCATAACTACCTTTGCCGACGAGTCGTATGCAAGAATGTCAAGCAAAGCCTCAACTCCGCTCTTTTCGGGCATAACGATGTCCATAAAAACAATATCGGGCTTATTCGCCTTATAAACGCTTACAGCTTCGTTTCCGTTAACAGCCTCAACGACATTTTCAATGCCGAGAGAAGCAAGATGGTCCTTCATCTTTTTTCTTACAAGAACGGAATCGTCGCTTATCTGAACTTTAATGTCTTTCATTTCCATAATAATTCTCCTTAGCAAACAGAATGGATTTAGCACTATACACTCTTATTTTATAATACAAAAGAGCAAATTTCAATAGCTTTTCAAAATATTTACGAAAATATGTAATCGGACTGTCGTTTTTTGTTAAAAAAACACAATTAATGGGGATAATTAATTAATTTGTAACATCCGCCGTATTGCATTT
>CAMGJS010000085.1 GCA_946056455.1 uncultured Clostridia bacterium
CGGTTGCGTGTGACAAAAAGGGGCAGACATACAATGTCAACGCAGATACCGCGGCGGCAAGAATAGCGGCTGAGCTCGGTGCCGAAAACCTTGTTCTTATGACGGATATAGCAGGTTTATTAAGGGATAAGGACAATCCCGAAACGCTTATTCCCAGCGTAAATGTCAGCGAGGTACCGTTCCTTAAAAGACAGGGAATTATTTCGGGGGGAATGATTCCCAAAATCGACTGTTGCGTCGAGGCTGTAAGAAGAGGAGTAAAGAAAACCTGTATCATAGACGGCAGAGTGCCTCATTCAATTCTTATCGAATTGCTTTCAAACGAAGGTATCGGCACTCAGTTTGTTTAATTCATCAAGTTGAGATTTATATAGATTTGATTTTTTGAAAGGATGTAATTATTTATGGCAAAATGGGCAATCGTTTACGACTCAAAATACGGCACGACGGAAAAATATGCAAAGTGGATTCAGGCAAAGGTTGGCAACGCGGACTTATACAAAGCAAAGGGACTTCAGCCCGAAACGATAATCGGCTATGAGCTTTTGCTCTTTATCGGAGGAATTTACAACGATAAAATGCCGATATGCGATTTTATCAAGAAGAATATAGGGCACCTTATGTTCAAAAAAGTTGCTATTGTAGGCAACGGCTGGTATGAGGACAAGGAAATCAACCGTGAATGGATTATGGACAAGAACTTCTCAACAGAAATGCACAGCAGATTTCCGCTCTTTCTTGTAAGAGGAGAGATAAACAATAACAAAATCTCTATTCCCGAAAGAATGCAGCTTATGGGCATCAAGGCTCAGATTAAGCGCAGACAGGACAGAACAAACGACGATATTGTAGCTCTCAGTATGATTGACGGAATGAATTCATATACTTCAGAAGATAATCTTAAAGAGCTTTATGAGTTTATCGATTCGGGCAAGTGGGTAATTAAGAGATAAATTAAGGGGAGAATGATATGGAGTCGCTTGATTTAAATTCGCCAAAAAAGAAAGAAGATCCCTTGGGCGAGGGTATTGCGGACGAAAAGAGCAGTTTTTCCTCCGCGGACGATTTTTATTCGGGCAATAATATAGAGTTTGAAAAACCTAAAACAACCGCAACAGAAACAACTTTCAACGAGCCGAAAATATCAAACGCTAATACATACTCGGATTCGGATTACAGCAATTATTCGAGTGCAAAACCAAGTTCGATTTATGATTCGTCAACTGAATTTCAGGTTCTCGGCAGACTTGAAAAAATCGATAAGAGCATACACACTTCTGTATGGATACTTATTATCCTCGGCATACTGCTTACGGTGACATCTGTTATATTGACCGTTCTCGGTATTATGAATGCTTTTACGGCAGTCGGGGTGTTTATTGATATCTGCGTATATATGGGGCTTGCTTTCGGAATAGAAAGAAAGAGCAAGGGCTGCGCTCTTGCGGCGGTGATTTATTCGGGCCTTGCACTCTTGCTTGGATTATTCTCAGGGATAAGAGGCATTGGTCTTAAAATTGCGATAATAGCCGCATATATCAATACATTCCAGAAACTCAGAGAATTCTATCAGTTAAAAGCAAAATACGAGTTTGACCCCGATGAAAAAATAAGAAGCTATTTTGAAAAAGAGCCGATGACCTTCAAGATGAGATATATCATTATGATAACCTGCGTTCTTATGGGACTTGGCGTTGCTGTCGGCGGAATAGGCGGTTTTACTTCAGATATTTTCTCGGGAGTCAGCGAAATTGTCAAGACTCAGAATATGGACAACTGGCAGAGAGTCAAGATACTTGACGGCAACAATATTTCTCTTCTTATGCCGACAGAGCCGACAAAAACAGAGCAGGGCGACGCTGTTGTATACAAATCAAATTCGGCTGACGCCGCAATAACGGTAGTTGTCGGACGAGGAATGGCAAAGGGACTTACCGATATTGAAAAGGACGCTGTTCTCAACGAATATGAAAAAACAATTCTTGATGAGGATTATACAGAAATTCAGTCCGATAAAGGCGAGGACGATTTAGGAAAATATATTTATAAAGTAGTCAAGGATAAAGAGGGCAAAGTCATTGTCTGTATCAAAACTGTAATAGTAGACGATAATGTTGATGTGATTATGTACGGCTACAAGGGCAAGGACTATTCGGGCAAAAATAAAGAAAACGCTGAGGAGTTCTTCTCAAAAATTTACAGAACATATTAAACTTTTGCAAGGAAGATAATAATGAACACTAAGGAAAAATTTGAAAAATATATAATGGGCACATACAGCCGTCAGAACGCAGTTCTTGAACGGGGCTCAAAGGAGAAGATATACGACGAGGCAGGAAAGCAGTATATCGACTTCGGAAGCGGAATAGGAACAAACTCTCTCGGTATCTGCGACGACAGATGGGTTTCGGCAGTGTGTGAACAGGCTCACAGAATTCAGCATACCTCGAATATCTATTACAGCGCGCCACAGGCAGATGTTGCACAAAAGCTCTGCGAGAGAACGGGCTATTCAAAGGTCTTTTTCGGCAACAGCGGAGCAGAGGCAAACGAGGCGGCAATAAAGCTTGCAAGAAAATATTCGTTTGACAAATACGGCAAGGGCAGGCACAATATCATCACCCTTGTAAATTCCTTTCACGGAAGAACGATAACCACACTTTCGGCAACGGGACAGGATGTTTTTCACAACTATTTCTTCCCGTTTACAGAGGGATTTATTTATGTTGAAGCGAACAACATTGACGACCTAAAAGCAAAGCTTGACGACACCGTTTGTGCCGTTATGTTTGAATATATTCAGGGCGAGGGCGGAGTTTTGCCCCTTGAAAGAGAGTTTGTTGACGCAATTTTCACCCTTTGCACAGAAAAAGATGTTCTCACGATAGCCGACGAAGTTCAGACGGGAGTCGGCAGAACGGGAAAGTTCTTGGCAGGGGAAAACTTCGGCAAAAGAACAAATATAACCACTCTTGCAAAGGGAATAGCAGGCGGACTTCCGATGGGAATATGTCTTGCCGATGAAAAATGTTGCGATGTGCTTTCAGCGTCAACCCACGGCTCAACCTTTGGCGGAAACCCTGTATGCTCGGCGGGAGCAAATGCTGTTCTTGACAGAATTACTCCCGAATTTCTTGAAGAAGTTGCAAGAAAGGGAGTGTATCTTAAAGGAAAACTCCTTGAAATTTCTGAAATAGAAAGAGTTGACGGAATGGGGCTTATGCTCGGAGCAAGGCTTAAAACAAAAAAAGCGGCAGAGGTCGCAAAAAAAGCCGTTGAAAACGGACTTCTTGTTCTCACCGCAAAGGATAAGCTTAGATTTTTGCCTCCTCTTACGATTTCTTTTGCCGAGATTGACAAGGGAACGGAAATACTGAAAGGATTGCTTGAAGAATGATATATTATGAAGAATACGGCGACGCTGAAAATCCTACCATAATATTTCTTCACGGAATGAATTTTCCGCAGACTTTCTATAAATCTTATTGCCTTGCCGAAAAGTATCATATCGTTGTTCCGCATATTTATGGCTATGGCGAAGAGGCGGACGAAACCTACAACACAACGCAGGTCGTTGACGCTATATGCGAGCTTGCAAGGCAGTACGACAGAAACTGTATTCTTGTCGGCTTTTCGCTGGGAGCTCAGCTTGCTTTGTTTATTGAAAGCTATTTTCCCGAACTTTTCAGGGGCGGAATTTTTATCAGCGCCCTTGTTGATAAAAACGAAAAGATGATAAAGTCGCTTATAAAGCCAAATCTTATGATGAGTAAAACTCTTAAATGGAAGAGGTTTATGCGTCTTCAGGGGAAAGCGTTTGGTCTTAAAGGCGAAGACCTTGAAAAGTTTGTAAGATATGCCGCCTCGGTAACTGAAGAAACGATTGTTGCCACTATTGACAACGGCATTGATATTAACGAATTTGCCGAGAGATTTATGTCCATTCCTTATCCCACAATGTCTTTTTGCGGAATAAGAGAAGCCGCCGCTGTGAAAAACTCTCTTTACAGAATAACTGAGCTCAACGGCAGGTGCGATACAGACCTCTGGGACAGAGCGGCGCATAATATCCCTATGCTTTATAGCGACAGACTTAACAAAACCATAGAAACTTATATGGAAAGCATATTTAACGGTAATTAACACTAAATCAAAGGAGCAGAAATTATTATGAAACACTTACTCAAAATGCTTGACCTCTCAACAGAGGAGATACTCGACATCTTAAACCTTGCCGACCAGCTCAAATATGAGCTTAAACACGGTATTCCCCACCCTCGTCTTAAAGGCAAGACGCTTGGAATGATTTTTCAGAAGGCTTCAACAAGAACGAGAGTTTCTTTTGAAACAGGTATGTATCAGCTTGGCGGATACGCTCTCTTTCTTTCTTCTCACGATTTGCAGATAGGCAGAGGCGAGCCTGTTCAGGATACCGCAAGAGTTCTTTCACGCTATCTTGACGGAATTATGATAAGAACCTTTGCGCAGAAAGAAGTCGAGGACCTTGCAGAGTACGGCTCAATACCCATAATAAACGGTCTTACCGATTTCTGTCATCCTTGTCAGGTTCTTGCCGACCTTATGACTGTCCGCGAATTCAAGGGCAGACTTGAGGGACTTAAAATGTGCTACATAGGCGACGGTAACAATATGGCAAATTCTCTTATTGTCGGCGGACTTAAAACGGGTATGGCGGTTTCTGTCGCTACTCCCGACAATTACAAGCCCGACGCAGAGGTTATGTCTTTTGCCGAAAAATACGATTGCTTTACTCACACGACAGATATTCTCACCGCCGCTAAGGACGCCGATGTGATTTTCACTGATGTCTGGGCTTCTATGGGACAAGAGGGCGAAAAAGCCGAGAGAGAAAAGGCGTTCAAGGGCTATCAGGTCAACGATGAAGTTATGGCTGTTGCAAAGCCCGACGCTATGGTGCTTCATTGTCTGCCTGCTCACCGCGAAGAAGAGATTACAGAAAAGGTTTTTGAGGCTCACGCAAACGAAATTTTTGAAGAAGCAGAAAACCGTCTGCACGCTCAGAAGGCAGTTATGGTTAAGTTGATGGAGAATAATTAAAAAACGACCTCTGTCCGTTATGGGCAGAGGTCATTTTGCTTTATTCAGTATTTTTATATCATTTACAATATTTTGTATATGAAGTATCTGCTCGGTTGAAAGCCCTGAAACATCGAGGGTTTTAACTTCGGATAAACCGAGAAGATAATCTGTACTGACAGAAAATGTCGTTGAAATTTTTATCAGCATATCTATTGACGGCTGAATATTTCCGTTTTCCCAGTTGCTTATACATTGCTTTGTAACACTTAGCTTTTTGCCGAATTCAACTTGATTTATTCCTAAAGATTTTCTCAATTCCTTAATTCGTTCACAGAACATAATATCATTCCCTCGTCGTATATTACAATACTATTGTAAATTAACTGTTGACAAATATGAAATACTTTAGTATACTGTTAGTGGACAAATGC